>DASZAA010000143.1:0-15439 GCA_035945615.1 Terriglobia bacterium | reverse complement strand
CGGAACAGGCTAATGGAAGGGTTGCTGAGATGAATGCGCCAGGCTTCCATCGAGACAGAAATCCCAACGCCCGCCAGAGCCATGAACGCAAGACCTACCAGGAAATGAAAGATGCGCTGCGTCTGCCGCCAGCCTTTTTGTACCCTGCCCGCGAGCTTACTCACTCATCCGCCTTCATCAACTCATCGTTTGCACTGCTTATGAACATGTTAAGAACATTCGGCAAGCCCGTCAACGGATGTGGTTGCAGTGGCGGGGCCGCGCAGGTCTTGTAGCGCGGTCGCCTTGTAACCTTGCGGCAGTTTCGCGCCAAAAAGAAAACCCGCAGCGTCAAAAAACAACCGCTGCGCTACAAACGCGCGCCGTGGTTTTTGCTCATCACTCGCCGCTGCCATTCGCTGCCCACTTTTCCTTGACAGGCTTCCGAAGCGGATCATAAAATCCAACTTGGAGGTCACTTGGAGCTCGACGACAAGTTCAAACAGTTGATCAAGGAGTTGGGAAGCGCCATCAACGAATCCTTGTCTGAGTCCGACAAAATCGCGGGCGTGATGGGGCGCATTCGAGCTGCCGGATATGACCTCTTTCTGGTGCTGGAAGTGACCATCGGTTTCAATAAAAAAGTTGAAACCGTGCGCCCGCGGCGTGGGCGGGCTGCCACCAGCCGCCGGAAGACTGAATTCCAGCTTACTTCAGAGGACGCAGAGTTCCTGCGCGGCCTGAAGATCAGCCTGGATGAGGAAGGCCGGTAGCAGCAGACGCTCAATCCTTTTTGCATCCCTCCAAACTCCTTTCAACCATCCGGTGCATCGAACCTGTAGCGCCCAAAATCATCGAGAACATATCCCATGAGCAAAACGCTGGTCACGGGCTGCGCGGGATTCATCGGATTTCATCTCTGCCGCAGGCTGCTCGACGAGGGCCGCGAGGTGGCGGGCCTCGACAACCTCAACACCTATTACGACCCCGCGCTCAAGCGCGCGCGCCTAGATCAGCTCACGGCCTTTCCCGCCTTCCATTTTCATCACGCGAGTCTTGAAAACCGCGAACGGATGGCCGCGATCTTCCGCGAAGAACGTTTCGACGTGGTCGTAAATCTTGCCGCGCAGGCGGGCGTGCGCCACTCGCTGAAAGACCCGCACGCCTACGTAGATTCAAATTTGGTGGGCTTCCTCAATGTTCTCGAAGGCTGCCGCCACTCGCAAGTGAAACACTTGGTGTTTGCCTCTTCAAGCTCAGTTTACGGCGCGAACACGGCGATGCCCTTCTCCACGGGTCAAAACGTGGATCATCCTTTAAGCCTCTACGCCGCCACCAAGAAAGCAAACGAATTGATGGCCCACGCTTACGCGCACCTTTATAGGTTGCCCGTAACTGGCCTTCGCTTCTTCACCGTCTACGGCCCGTGGGGACGGCCCGATATGGCGCTCTTTCTCTTCACCAAGGCTATTCTGGTGGGTGAAGCGATTGAGGTCTTCAATTTCGGCAAGATGCGGCGCGATTTTACTTACGTCGATGACATCGTCGAAGGCATTGTCCGTGTCATGGCGCATATTCCACAGCCGGACCCGCAATGGGATAGTAGCTCGCCAAGCCCCGCCACCAGCGCCGCGCTCTACCGGCTCTACAACATTGGCAATAACAATCCTATTGAGCTGATGGATTTGATCAGAGTGCTCGAAGCCAAGCTGGGCCGCGAGGCAAAGCTCAAGATGCTTCCCATGCAGCCGGGCGACGTGCCCGCCACTTATGCCGACGTGGACGACCTTATCCGCGACACCGGCTTTAAGCCTTCTACCTCGATTGAGACCGGCGTGGGTTACTTCGTCGATTGGTATCGCGCGTATTATCATGTGTAGCGTAGGGTTCGTCTTATAACCCTGCGGCAGTTCCGCGCCAAACGGAAAAACCCGCAGCGTTAGAAAGCAAACGCTGCGCTACAACCACCCACACCGGCAGAGATAGTCACAGTAGTGCTTTGTTGACCGTGGGTTTGTGATTAGGGACAAAAGCCCACGGTCAATCACAAAACGTTTGACGGAGGAAATTGAACCATGAAAATGGCCGAATTATTTTTGGGCGAACTCGAACGTGAATCCGGCGCCACGCGGCGCGTGCTCGAGCGCGTTCCCGAGGGACGCAACGATTGGAAGCCGCACGAAAAATCGATGGCGCTCGGCTATCTTGCCGGGCTTGTCGCCTCCATGCCCGGCTGGATCCCCATGATGGTGAACAAGGATGCGATGGATATTAGGTCGCCCGAAGGCGCCAACTATAAGCCGCAGGCGTGGACCTCCAGCAAGGACTTGGTGCGCCTGCTCGATCAGTCGCTTGCCGAGGCGCGCGCCGCTCTGAAAGACGCAACAGACGAGCACATGATGAAGCCCTGGAAGTTCGTGGTAGGCGGCCATGTGGCCGCCGAGCAACCGCGCTACATCATGATCCGCGACTCCGTGCTGAACCACATGGCCCATCACCGCGGCCAGCTTACCGTCTATCTGCGGCTCTGCGGCGCGCCTGTACCCGCGATTTACGGCCCGTCAGCGGACGAAGGCGGTTTCTGAGATAGCGCAATCCGCGGATGGGATCGTGCTAAACTACGTCGCTGAGGGAAGGTAGGACATGCGTATCCCACACTATGACCCAGCCCTTAGCGAGCCATATTGCAGTGCATTTGTCTCCTCCTCCCTGTGGGTGGCGCTGACACTCCATGATAGCGAACAAATGGATCTTGGCGTGTCTGAGGAGAGCATCACGGATTTTCTGCTCCTTCGGCTGGGAATGTCTTTGAAGAACAAGATTGTTATCAAGAAGTTTTCGCGCCAGGACGAAAGCAAAACCGGCGCGGATTGGGAATGGTGGTTTGTGGATGACTCAAAGGTTTTTGGATTGCGGGTTCAGGCCAAAAGGCTGAAGACTGATGGCAAGCAACGTTGCTATCGCGAGCTAAAATCGGGCCAAGCCAAAAAGCTAATTCAACGAGCAGAAAGCGAGCGCCCTGCATGCTTTCCCATCTATTGTTTCTATAACCCACCAATTTTTCCTGATCTCTTCTGGCAACCGGACTGCTGGTTAGCAATGATGCCAGGGCCGTGTGGATGTACGATAGCCGACGCGCGTTTTGTTCAAAAAGCCCTTACCGCTGGGAAGAAAGATTTAGCCACCATTCTTCCAGGCTCTTGCCCCCTGTGGTGTCTGGTGTGCTGCTGCCGGAGTTGGATCAGCCAACCTGTTAAGGGCATCGCTGATGTTGCTGCCGCCGCTGCCCTAAATATCCAGAAAAGGGCCCAGGATGCGGCGGGGTCTCAGGAACTTCCCTACGAGCCTGGTCCTGTCCCCGAAGCAATTTCACGCGATAGGCTACCCAGGTATGTGTCACGCCTGATGAATCCTGATCTAAAGGAAGAGCCAATGGAAGAGCCAATCGGATTACAGGGCGTTGTTGTCTTTAGCGGGCAGGGATGAGCGGGTCAAGTGTTCGGCCTCGTTAACCAGCCAAGACTGCCTGCAAAATCACCATTCCCCGCCGCATTTTGAAGCTCAGTAGTGCCGAGTCGCGGGTGGCGCATACATCGCTGCGGTTGCGATGTGTGCGGCTTATTGACCGAGCCGATGGATCAAGTTTTATCGGCACACCGCTCCTTATCGCATACATGGCAAACTGCGCCATGTTTATCGGATGCTAGCCACCTGCAGTCGTCAGAACTTTTGAGAACACCACCCGGTCCTCGCCTGCCCCGTCATATCCGGCGCATACCGGAATGCCGTCAATGAACTTGTCCGAGTGTTTCGGTGTAAATCCCATTCGAAGGTGAAATGCAATCGAACTCTTATTCACAGGAGACGTGACGCATCGAACGACGCGACAGCCGCGTTGCGATGCAGCTTCAAAGAATCTCTCATAAAGACTCCGGCCCAAACCGTCCCTTCGACAATCCGGGTGAACTCCAACAAAGTGAATGTATGCCTCCTCGGGGAATGTCTGCGACAGAAAGCCGATGAGAAAAGCGGCTATTCGTCCATTGCTCTCGGCGACAAAACTGGTGGGGTGAAAGTGCGTGAAAAACAACCGGGGAAGCATTAGGGACATTTGGCGTCCGCCCCACCACTCATCCACTACATTGATGACGCTCTGATAATCCTCGGGCTCGGCATGTCGAATTCGATACTGGTTCATAAAGATCGCTTTTCCTGAAACGCCTGATGGTCGAGCCGCGGGTGGCCGCTTCCGATCGCTTTAACGGTGAGGGCAACCGGGCCAACAACAAGGCCTGCGCATTCCCTCCTTTAGCTCCGTGCGTACCCTCTCGACGTGCTGCCTTCTGGTTTCCGGCTTCTTCACGGAGATTACCCAGCAGATCCATTCATTGCGCGCGAGCGGAGTGATATCCTCCCACTTTGTCCGCGCCGCTGAGTCTGAAACAAGGGCTTTTCGTAAATCCGATGGCAAACTATGGACCACGCCAGCGGAGAGTTTCTTTGTCATAGCTTCACTTTACCTTGAGCAATGTAGCATGGGTGGCGCATACATCGCTGCGGTTGCGATGTGTGCGGCTTATTGATAAAGCCGCCAGAACGAGTTTTATTGGCGCGCCCCCCGCTCATCGCACACATGGCAAACTGCGCCATGTATGCGCCACCCACGGACGGCAAAGCCTGTCCTGAGTGTAGCGAAGAGGTATCGGCGCTACTGCAAATTTTGCGGTGCGCCGCAACCCGGCGCCTGGAACCTGCCACCTGGTCCCTGCCTCAGACTTTGCCCGTGGCGAGCTGGTGCATGTGCCGCTTGGCGCCGCGCGCGTGCTCGGTGAGGTAGACGCCCGCCAGGATAATTACGCCGCCCACCACCGTCTTCAGCGTGATCCGCTCGTTTAAGAGCCAAACACCCAGCGCCGCCGCCATGACGGGCTGAAGATAGGAAAACGACGCCACGGTGGAGGCCGAAAGCTTCTGCAGCGCGAATCCATAGATGAGGTAAGCGGCCAGCGAGCCGAAGAGCACCATGAAGGCGAGGCCTATCCAAGCCTCCATCGAAACATGATGCCACGCCACTCGCGCCGTGGACAGCGCGCAAAATGGGATCAGCAGTATGGCGCCGAGTCCGAAGACAATCGCGTTAAGCGTGAGCGTGTCGTAGAGGTGCGCCACTTCCTTCATCAGGATCGTATAGAGCGCGAAAACTGCGCCCGCTGCGATCATCAGCAGGTCGCCCGCCCAGTGCGCTCCGCTGGCTTTGCCCGGCTTCTCAATCAGCAAAATGGCCACGCCCGCAAACGACACCGCCATGCCCGCGATTTTCCCGAGCGTGAGCGCCTCCATGCGCATGAAGCCAGCCAAAAGCAGGACCATGACGGGGCCAATTGCTTGAATCAAGCCGGCGTGAGTGACAGAAGTCTTGGCCAGCCCGCCAATGTAGAAAATCTGATTGAGCGTGATGCCGGTGAGCGCCATCGCCCCAAGGATCAGCCATTGGCGGCGCGTGGGCCGCAGCGAGGGAAGCCCGCGAATGCTGAGGTAAATGATCCAATAAAGCACCGCCGTCGCCGCCATGCGCAACTGAGCCAGCGCCAGCGCGCTAAAGCCCACGAGCGCCAGTTTCCCCGCCACGATGTTGCCCGCCCAAAAGAACGTGGTGAGCAGCATCAGGCCACTGGCCGCGGCCGTGTTCGAGGGCCGCGCCGGAGTCGCGTCGGACAATAAATCAGGGAGTTGTTTAGCGTGCTCGCTCATGCCCATTTGGATGATCTAGTTCCGTCGCGTTGGCACAGAAATAGCGCGAGATGGCGACGAGATGCCTCAAACCCATCGGGATCATGGGGAGCACACCACCGCCACAATCTGCAATTCAGTCCCGCCCTACTTCCCGAAGCACATTGACGACGGGCGGCGTTTTCGGATCGCGGAACGCAATCATTACCGTCCGGCCCTGGCGAACGTTGGCAACCAGCGCGGGCCTGAAGCACGCCACGCAATTGCCGCCCGCGCGCCGCACGCTCGGATACACGATGCCAGCCGACCCCGCCGCCAATAGCTCCCAGGCAAGACTCTGCGAGTTGGCATAGCTTGCAGGGTCGAGACAACCGGCGTAAGCCGCATCGCCACGAATATCATGGAATTCGGCGCGGAAGTCCGCAAGATAATCCTTGAAAGAGAAAACCTCCGGCGTGTGCCAGCCGATTTCGGCAAGCTCTTGAGCCTTGTGAAATGCTGTCTCGGCCTGAGCGGTCTTGAGCTCAAACGCAGCGTACCACGCCCCACGGCCGGGACTATTAAAGCGGCTGCCCGATGGATGCGCGTGCGTGAATGCAGCGTTCACGATGTGCGCGTAAGAGACGCCGAACAGCAGCTCGTGCACGCTGATACCGGGCAGCAGGTTCGCCTCGCCCAGCAAGCGGTCATTCGTTGCACCCTCAAGCTCGAACAGAGCCTGAAGGTCGCGGTTGTCTTCGGCAAGCCTTCCGAGGACGCTCTCTTCGCTGTAGCGAGAGGGAATGAGCCGGTGGGTATCGTCCTGACGAAGGGCGGTGAGCTTGGGCGGCGTCACTACGATTGCCCCCCGCGCCGCGCGTCGAGCAATTGCCGGACGCGCACCAACGCGGGCACTCCGCCCCGGATCATGTAAGCCAGCGGCGCTTCGCCCTCAAACATCGGATTCGAGTTCGGCAGATTGATCCAGGCATCCGCCAACTCCTGACTGTAAAGGATATTGAGAGACTTGAAAATACCCAGCAGCAGCGAGATGCGCGTGAGCTTGTCCTGGTCCAGCGTCTTCTTCTGCGCGCGCTTCATTTGATAGAACACGCCATTCGAAACGCCCCCCAAAAGCCGCCGCGCCGCCTCATCCTGCAAATGCCACGCTGCCGCAAGCTTGAAGAATGCCGCTACCGCTGGCGGGCTTAGCCGCTCCTGATTCTCTCGCTGCGAGAGGTCTGCAACGATCTCAGCCGGAAACCCCGTAAGGGGCTGATGAAGTGTCGCCATGAGCTACCTCCAGATATGGATTAATATACCTCCATATTCGGAGGTAGGCAAGCGTTGCTCTGTAGCGCAGACCGCCGCCTTTGCGGTCTGCGGCCTTTGAATGGGATGAAAATCCGCAGACCTCAAATACGGAGGTCTGCGCTACAAAAAACCTAGCTCCCATGACATTTTGAGACGAATGAGACGGTTTCCATTAGAAACATTGATCCTAAACAACTTCTTGGGTTCGTTCCGCAATTTTTGTGTGACTTTCCCGTTCTATTCTGGGCTTTTTCTAATTTTTCCTCTAATAGTTGTGCGCCGGGTCGCTACTTGGCGCCGCGTTCAGCATAACAAAAGGCGACGAGAAATTTGAGACAAATGAGACACTATTTTCAGAGCTTTCCAGGATCCGCCATGCGGCAGGGTTTTAAGCCGGTCTTATGAAAGGGAGCTTCTGGCAAATGTTGGAAGGCAACCGCTCGCACTACGCTGTGGTTGGGTTAGGGCTGTGGGGAATGGTAACGCGGATGGGTTCTTTCACGCCCAATCCCGGGGAAAAATTCGCAATTCTCTCAATCAGGCTAAGCGTGGCTTCCTGACCGCGGGCGATGAGCAGAAGGCCGCGCGTGGTCTTCACGTCTTCGGCGAAAACCATGCCGGGGCGGACTTCGCGCAGGGAAATCTCTTTCATCTCGGTCCCGCCCATCCCGCCGCCGCGAAGGTCCTGGATGGCTTTCAGGATCACGGTGTCGTACCAGCCCGCGCGGCTTCTCATCAGGTCCAGGGCCGCTTCCGTCGAGACGCCCTGCGATTCAAGCGCGTCGAGGTCAAGAACCGCTTTCAGCGCCCGCGCGCCCCAGGGAATGCCCTCTCCGCGAACGGCATCGCGCGGGCAACCCTTGCCGTCATAATATTTGTTTTGATAGAGCAGGATTTTCCGCACCGGATCGAGACGGGGAATATTGCCGAGCAATTGTTCGGTCACGGCTTGCGTGCGGTCGATCATGGCCTGCTCATCCAGGGTAAGAGATTGGCCGTGATAGAGTTTTTCAAGCACTTCGAGCGGCAGCGTCACGCAGCCGATCTGGGAAAGCATGGCGGCCACTTCGACGGGCCATCGCTCGGCGACCTCGCAGCGGGTGAATAAATCCTGCATTCCCTGCCGCGCGCGCGCGCCGCGCCCAAATGCGGCGGGGCTGACCAGCGCCAGCACGTCCGTCAGCGCCTTTACGCTGCCTTGTAGAGTCTGCTCAAGCAACACGCGCTCCGCGGTGATGAGACGGTGCTGCTCGATTGCGGCGTCGACAGCAAGCTTAACGCTGGGGGCAGGACACGGCTTAGTCATGAAGCGGAAGATGGCGCCTTCGTTGACGGCTTCAATGGCGTCGGACAAATCCGCGTTGCCGGTGAATAGCACGCGAACAGCGTCGGGCGCGATCTGGCGCGCGTGCTTCAGGAATGCAATGCCGTCCATCCCCGGCATTCTGAGATCCGAAACGATAACCATAAACGCGGGCTCGCGGCGCAGAATCTCAATTGCCGCTTGGCCTCCGGGGGCAGACGTGATGCTGTAGGTCCGGCGTAACCCACGAATCATGCCTTCAATCAGGTTTAACTCATCGTCCACGAGCAGGACACGAGGTAGCTCAGTTTCTGTCATATCATTCGTTCCGAAGATTCGTAGCGGCGGCTAGAGGGAGAGCCCTGTGGCGCAGAGTCTTGTTCTTAAAACTCTGCGCTACCTTAAATTCTGACCAATCTCTTGCGCCATGGAGCGCCACTCGGGCAGGCGGTCTCTCACGCCGAGCTCGTCGATGAAAGCGGAATCAAAGGCTGGCGTCACCAGGCCCCGCGAGGCGGTTTCCGGCGCGCGGCACTCGAGCGCCAAAATGTTTGCCAGATGCACAGATGCCAGCGCATCCATGCCTTGTTGCGGGACCCTTCCAGGAGCGTGGTGGTGTGCAACCGCCTCAACAATCGCCGAAGGCAGGCCCCACAGTCCGAGCAGGTACGCGCCAATTTCGGCGTGCGTCACGCCGCTGATCTCCATTTCAATTGCAAATACGGGCCGCTGCTGCTCGCGTGCCTCTGCCAACACCCGCGCGAGGTAGGCTGGCATCTGAGCGGCGAGCACGAGCTTGCCCACGTCGTGCAAAAGCGCCGCGAGCGCGGTGGCTTCCGCCAGATATTTAACCGTGGTGAGCGCTGAGGCGATCTTCGCCGTCAGATAGGCATGGCGCTGGAATTCTTCCACGGAAAAATCCGCGACAAACTCGCGTTGCTCAAAGGCGCGAAAGACGCCAATCGAGAGTACAAGGCTTTTCAAAATATCCGTGCCCAGGTAGCTGACCGCCGTCCGGATGTTGGTGACGTCGCGCGCAAGTCCGAAGAAAGCGGAATTGACCAACTGGAGGATTTTAGCCGTGATGGCCACATCCTGCTCCACAATTCTGGCCACCTGATCGAGGGAAACATCGGGGCTTTCGAGGGTCTTCGTCAGCGCGACGTAGGTTCGCGGCAAGGCAGGAAGCTCGCGCATGGAGCCAACCGTGCGGCGCAGCGCGTCGTTGTTCAAAACGCTCTCCAGCCTGCACGCCCGCTCAATGGAGACGCGCAAGGTGCTCGCGTCGCAGGGCTTCGCCAGGAACTGATGCGCGATGGGCGCGGCGCGGAAGGCGGCATTTAAGTCCGCGTGTCCGGACAGGATGATGCGAATCACAGAGGGAAACCGCTCCCGCACCTGGCCGAGGAGAGCGGCGCCGTCGATGCCCGGCATCTTCATATCAGAAACGATCACGTCGAACGGCGTGGCCTCCATCACGGCGAGCGCCGCTTCCCCTCCCTGCGCGAACGACATGGCCCACTCGCTGCGCTGCGAGCGGAGGCTGCGCTGCAATCCTTGCAGCACGTTCATATCATCATCGACAAATAAGATGTGCCTCATGCTGCACCCCCCTCCTGGCTGGCCGCAGCGTGGTTGAGCGGAAGACGCACGTAAAACACCGTTCCACGCCCGACTTCCGTTTCAAAATTCAGACTGCCGTCGTGCTTATCCACGACGATGGACCGGGCAATCGCGAGTCCTTGGCCCGTGCCTCGCCCTACTTCCTTGGTGGTGAAGAAGGGTTCAAAAATCCTGCCGCGGATGTTTTCGGGAATGCCGCCGCCCGTGTCTCGTATTTCAATCACGATCCGGTCTTCCTCCTGCCGCGTCCGCACCGTGATCAGGCCGCGCCGACCGGTCCCCTTCACGGCGTCGCCAATTGCGTGAGCGGCGTTCACCAGCAGGTTCAAAAAAACCTGATTGATGTCGCCCAGGTTGCAAACAACGTTCGGAACCTCGCCCAGGTCAGTCTCCACATCGGCCACGTATTTGATTTCGTTGCGTGCCACAATCAGCGTGTTCGAGAGCGCCTTGTTGAGGTCGGCGGCGGACTTTTCAGCGTGGGAGGGATGCGCAAATTCCTTCATGGCGCGCACAATCGTGGCCACGCGATCAACCCCGTCCAGCGTTTGGGTGAGGGCCGCGGGCACTTCCTTGCGCAGGTAATCCGCTTCTTCGGTTTCCTCGGCGAGTCTTACCGATTCCATCAGGTCCGGCGTGACGGCCTGCGAGCGGACGGCCTCGTGCATCTCACGGTACCGGGCAATCAGCCGCTGCATGGAACCGAACGCTTCCTGGAGAAACCGGGCGTTATCCCCGACGAATTGAATCGGCGTGTTAATCTCGTGCGCGATCCCGGCGGCGAGACTGCCCACCGCCTCAAGTTTCTGAGCGTGCCGCAGTTCAACCTCAAGCAGCTTCCGTTCGGTGACATCTTGCGCCACCACCAGGATGGCCTTGCGCCCAAAAAACTCCATCGTATGAGAGCTGATTTCAACATCAAGGGTCCTGCCATCTTTGGTGACGTGCTTACAATGCCCGGAAAATTGCTTTTGCGGGCGTGGACTCCTAACGCCGGCGATGAAACGCTCGACTTCCTCCGGCGGCCGCAGTCGGGTAAGCTTCATTGCGAGGAATTCTTCGCGGTTATAGCCGTAAAGGGCTACCGCGGCCTCGTTTACCTCAATAAAATCAAGCGTCTCAGGGTCGTAAACCCAGATGGGATGGGGAATCGTCGCAAACAGCAGGCGCGAACGCTCCTCGCTCTTCTGCAGCGCCGCCTCGGCTTGTTTTCGCGCGTGAAGCGCCTGCTCCGCCTGGGCAATCCGCTGCGCGAGAGCTGTCTCAAGCTCGACGATCCGGGAGCCAGCCTGGAGACGTGCGCGAAGTTCCTGCGGTTTGAAGGGTTTCTTGATGTAGTCGTCTGCACCGGCCTCGAGGCCCCGGACGGTGTCATCCGTGCTGTCAAGGCTGGTGAGTAAAATCAAATACGGTGGAACACTGGGGGGTGTATGGCGGATCTCACGGACCACATCGATGCCGTCCATTCCGGGCATCATCCAGTCGAGAACCGCCAGCCGGGGCGGGTCATCCAGATTCAAAATCTCCAAGGCTTCAATCCCGCTTTGAGCAGGCGTCACTTCGTATCCCCACGAAGTCAGCATGGTCTGGAGTTTGAGACGGGAGATCCGTTCGTCATCCGCGATCAGAACCTTCATGTTTGCCATTTCGCGAGGCTATAGCGCAGTAGTCGCAGTCCGCGTCTTTCCGGCCGTGTGCGACGGCGCTCTCATCCTGCTCGTATCGGCAGATGGGCGAGGGAACATTAGAGCGGTCTATAAAATATGTGATGGTCTTTTCTGTAGGGGTGACCGGGTGTAGCGACGGCGTCTTGCCGCTGGCCTCGCATTGTAGCGCAGAGTTTTGCTTTTAAAACTCGGCGCTACAGCCTTTGCCGCCGCGCCAGAGATTGAGCTTACTGCGAGGCCGGAGCAGCTTTCATCGAGACGACGTGAATCGTATCGCCGTCGAGCGTGCCGCGTACTTCTACGTTTTCCCCCGCGAACGCTTTGGCCTTGCGTTGATCGCTCAGGTTATAAACCTTCTGATGCGTCTCGTCGGCCAGAACGAACGTGGTTCCGCTGAATCCCTTCACGCAGCCGAGCGTGCACCGCTTGGCGTCAGCCATCGGGTGCTTCAATCCGCACATGCTGTCGCTGATATTGCCGGTAAAGACCGCCGCTCCCTTTGCCTCCGATTTAGGACGGGCAAACGCCGTAGCCGCCGCGAGCGCGATAATAAGCGCCGTATACGCTAACTTTTTCATGTTGTTATTCTCCCTTTGAAAAATTGAACGATGAAATTGGGGATTTGAACTTTGGGACGCGAAATTAAAAAATGTTGCGATTAACCTGACGAGGCGACAACCACAATCTCGGCGGCCTCCGGGGCAAGCGCCTGAGCGAGAAGCATCAAGCCGCCGCCATAGGCCAGCGTGTCCGCAAAGTAATTCAGGCTATTGCCGATGTCGGAAGGGGCCGCCGCCTCTATCGGCAGATAGACAAAGAGCACGGTAAGGAGCACCACCAGACCCATGCACAA
Source organism: Terriglobia bacterium (assembly GCA_035945615.1). Classification (GTDB taxonomy): domain Bacteria; phylum Acidobacteriota; class Terriglobia; order UBA7540; family UBA7540; genus RH2-MAG17b. Next base: position 2,991 of record DASZAA010000143.1, on the reverse strand, counting down.
TGCCGCCAGACGCGCCCTGCGGTTGGCAAGGAGGCTCAAGCCGCCCAAAATCAGAACGCCACCCGCAACGTAAGTCCACAACACGTGGCCCGGAATCCAGGACGGCGTGACTCTGTTGAGAGGAATCGAGGGCACGTAGTCCGGATGCAAAATGCTTTCGACGCCAAAGAAAACCGCGGGAACCGCGATAAAGAAGCGGCCAAGGGTAATGAATACATGCCGCCGATGCTCCCGCCAGGTCTCTGATTTCGTTCCGGCAAAGGCCAGCGCGGCCCCGCTGAGGGATAAATCCCTCAGCGGCACCGCCAGAGTGAATCTACCTGGATGAGCGGCAAAGTTAGGAATATGGATCATCAGGACAAATAGGAACAGCATCAAGCCCAGCAATGCGGCTGCGAGGCCGGCGCGCAGGTTGGCCGCCAGGCTCAAGGCCGCCGCAAGAAGACAGGTTCCGACAAGATACGTCCAAAACACATGCGCAGGCATCCAGGAAGGCACGATCTGCGATATTCCGGCGGTGGCCGTGAAGTGTTCTGTTCCGAAGACAGCCATGGGAATGGCAAAAAGCAGGGGTCCAAAATTCAACAGTTTCTCCGCGCCCGCCGCACGCCGGTTTCCATACTTGATGACCACAAACAGCCCGACCGCCAGCACCACAGCTCCATCGAGATAGGGCCAAAAGATGCTGGGCGCAATAAATGCCAGCGCAGGCGCAAGGGCCGGGAAACTCCCGGAGGAGTGAACAGCGGCTTGAACAGCGGGTAAAGATGCTAGCATCACTGTCATTGTATGCCGACCTTTTCGCTCAAAAACCACGGATTCGCTTAAAAAAGAGCCACGGTCAGGAAGGAATCCTGGCCGTGGCTGCCCGCCAATTGCGCTCGAGCGGCACGGGCAATTAAAACATAAATTTGGCGCCCAACTGCATTTCGCGCGGGTCGCGAGTGCCATTGGCTGCGCCAAATCCGGAGCTTGCAGGTCCGAATCCGGTGTTGAAGCTATTAAACATCACGGTGTTGAAAACGTTAAAGAATTCCACGCGGAATTGAAGAGAAGCGCCCTCTTTGCTTCCGGGGAAAGGAATGGCAGAGAAATTTTTGAACAGCGAAACATCCCAGTCGTTGACGGCGGCCCCGCGGACGTTCATCGGCGCGCTATTTCCGAACTGGCCAGTGGGGACAGCGGCGAATGCCGCGATGTTGAACCACTCGCCCGCCGTGTGAATGCCCGATCCACTGTTCGGGTTGCCGACGAGATCGGGGCGGTAATTGCTGCACCCGCATTCGGCAGGATCTCCGGAATAGCTGACGCTAAACGGGTTGCCGGAGTAAAGCGTGGTCACGCCCGAAACCTGCCAGCCGCCGAGCAAAGACCTCGTGATGCCCGTCGTGTGACTAAAGATCGGAAGTGAATACACGTAGTTGAACACCAGCATCTGCCGGATGTCGGACGCGCAATTGCTGTATTCGGCCGAAATATTGTATGCGTTCTGAACGTCGATGCCCGAAGCATCCCCATTCGAGTAGCTCAGGCAATGCGAATAGGTGTACGAGATGCCCGATGTCAGGCCATGCCAGCCTGCAAAACGGAGACTCGCCTGCAGAGAGTTATAGTTGGAATTGGTCGAGTTCTCTAGCCAATTGATGTTGGCCCAACCGACGTAAGGCCGGACGGCATTAATCTGGGCGCTGCCGATCGGCGCCGTGGGCTGGTTCAGGTTCGAGGTAATTTGCTCGTGCGTGCCCTTGGACCCCACATACATCAGCGAGAACACAGTCGCCTGATTCAATTGCCGCTGGAATCCGAAGCTCCACTCCTGCGACTGCGGCTGATCGTAATTGGGATTGAGAGAGACCAGGCTACTTGGGAAGACGGTTCCGGCGACGCCTCCGGGATTGGTAAGCGTGGTGTTGAATATCTGGGGCGTGTTTGAGAACGGCGGGTTCGGAGCCGTGTTATAGAGATCGTTCCCCTGAATGTTCTCGTAGAACAGTCCGTAGCCGCCGCGAATCACCGTCTTCTGGCTGTGGAACGGTGTCCACGCGAACCCGATGCGAGGCTCGAAGAGTTTCCAGTGATCGTCGACCAAGCCTTGCGGAACTCCATTCTGCCCGGCAATGCCCATGCCATTAAGCAAATTGCCCGTGCCGGACACGATGCTCCCGTTGGTAGGATTAATTTGGGGCGCCTGGGCAGCGTTGTAAAGGGACGGCCTGAACGATGCGATCTGGTTATATTGCTCATAACCGTGAGGCATGCCTTCCCAGCGCAGCCCAAGATCAAGCGTCAGGCTGGGGCGCGCCTTCCACGTATCACCCGTCCAAAGTCCATAGAAGTTGTTGAGATAGGAAGGCGTGGTTTGATCTTGCAATTCGGTGTATTCATGAGCGTCGCCAAGCAGAAAGTCAGCGAATTCATTGCCCGGCGTCTGCAGCACCTGGCCGCCCGCCCCGATGTAATAGCCGCCGGTCGCGCTGCCATTGAAGACGTAGTCGCCTTGCGTGTTACCAAACAATTCCTGCTTCTTGAGGTAGTGCATGTACTCGCCGCCAAAGGTCAGCACGTGGTTGCCGGTGATCTTGGAAACGTTATCCCGGAAAGACCATGTATTCAGGACATTATCCCAAGGCCAGGAACTTCCTTGATAAACATCACTCAGAACCTGGCCGGAAAGCTCAATCGCTGGAATCCGGTTATCGGTATTGGTGCCGGGAAAGATGGGTTGGATCGTGAGTCCTGAAGGTTGCTTGTAAGTTCCCGTCGGCAGCACATTGATAGGCTGCCGCTGGAATCCCACCATGAATTCGTTGAGCAGCGTCGGGCTGATGGAACGTGTCAGCTTCAGCTCCACCTGCTGTGGATCATTAATGAACTGCGAGGCGATGGTGGGTTCATTATCATTGTTCCAAAGCGAGGTGGGCAAATTTTCCGTGTTTGCCTCATGGAGATAATGGACCATCAGCGAAGTCTTGTCGGAGAACTGGTGATCGA
>DASZAA010000142.1:0-15948 GCA_035945615.1 Terriglobia bacterium | reverse complement strand
GTGTCTAGGTAGTAGTTAGTTATGCCGCCACAGACGATGGCTTTAGCGAGGTCCTCTGAGTTGTAGCGGCGGCCTTTGGCCGCCGGTCTTTAATATTAAAACCGGCGGATGAAGCTGCTTGTTAAGGCCCGTAGGGCACGTTAGAAGGCGTGACCGGGTCATAATCGCGCCCGTATAGGTTTTTGTGGTTGGCGAGCAGGTCTCGAGAGGCAGCGATTGTGAAGGATCCGAGATCACCTCCGCTTTCGTCAACATCCACTTCCCGAGATAATTGCCGCAGCGTTTCCGGCAGCGCCCGCTCCGACCATATTTCAAGCCGGTACCTTCCGCCAGGAACACCAGCGATCTTAACCCTTCCGGCGGCGTCCGTCACGCCGTAATACGGCGTATCCAGCGTAATGACGACGGCGCTCATCTGTGGGTGTATATTACAGAAAATAAAAGAGATGCCTGGGCGGTCAAACCTCACGCTGCGCGTGGCGCCGGTTTCATAAAGCCCAAGATCAAACCGCTTCCCATCGAACAGGGAGAAGACATTGTGAAAGAATGGATCGCGGTTCGGGAAGGACACCAACGACCCCGCCGGCGCTACCAGAAGATGAGGAATAAACGTCTTCTGGCTCTGCTCCAGCTCAAAGCGATGCGGCAGTTTGAGCAATTTCACTTGCGCCTCGGCGATTTGGGGCTGAGAAAGCGGCGTCAGCCACAAGACGACGCTGGAGGCGGAAAGCGACGCGTTCTTCTTCGATGCCGCCGTGTAGCGGACATGCGCTTCCACCGTTACCGCGCAGGCCGAAGCCGCCGCGCCGCACAGCAATAGAAGCATCACGAAGACTTGCTTCATCGCAGACCTGATCCGAGCACAGTTCATTCAAGAATGTAGCCGCGCCTAGAATAAGACTCCGATTCCAAGGTTCACCTGGCCCGCCCGATAAATCGTATTGCTAATTTCGCTCGTTCTCAGCTGCCGGTATTCCAGGGAAAGCACGAGGTCCGAGCGAGGGTAAAAGATGACATTGAAAAGGCCGCTCTGGTTCCGGTTAAGCGCCGGATCGAAATAGCTTTGCGCACTCTGGAAGTGCCGGAGGTCGGAAGCAAAGGACTCATCTTCTCCGAAGGCCGCGTTAAATTCCAGACGCTCAAGCGGATGAAACTTAAGCTGTCCCCATCCGCCCACGGAGTTCAGGCCCAAGACGGAGGTAAGGGGATCGGTCAGCGGTCCATTGTACAACACGCTCCTTCCCAATCCAGCGCCCAGCCCCCCGGCGGCGTGCCCGCGGTAAATTTCTCCCGAAAGGCTGAACCAGCGCCCGAGGGGTGCGTTCCAATCGCCGGTCAGCGCCCAGCCAGGAATGCGCCGTCCAAAGCCCCAGTTTTGCGAGCCGTAATAGCCGCCCACGCCTAGGGTCGTCTCTCTGCCCGAGGAGGTTCGCTGCCAAGCTATCCTACCGGCATAGGCGGGTTGGCCCGACTGTTCCCCGGCTTGGGCTGCATTATAGTAGCTGTCATAGGGCGTCTCGCCAGTCAGCGAATCCAGCAGACCTCCCTGAACCAGCACCGCCGAGCTCTCCGAATAATGGAAGCGGTGTTCCACGCGAATCTGCGGCACCCACGCCCAAAGACTTCCCGAATAGGCAAAAGCCGGCTCGGCGATTGAAGCGAAGGAAGTGGGCGCAACGAGCGCGATAAAGAGCGAATCCTGCCCTGCCACAATTGAAGTGTTCTGCCAGTCGAGATGCACCGTCGCCGTGCGAATGCGCATAATTCCGGAGGTGCTGCCATTGGGGGCGGAAGGGAAACCGCCGAAGAAATCCGTCTGCACCTCGCCGTGAATTCGAGCGCCCGCCAGATCGGGACCGAACACTTGCAAGCCAATCTCAGACTGCCGCACCGTCGCGCCGAACTGTGTATTTGAAGCCAAAGGCCCGGGCGCTTCCGCGACTTGCGGGACGTCCAGATTATCCGCTTGCCCACTATTGGTGAAGGCGTTGAATAAGGCGATGCCGGAAAGCTGGACGCGGTACTTCGATGCGCTCTCCACCTTCTCCTGGTTTTGATCCTTCATTTCGCTCTGCAAAAGCCCTTGCTGGTCCTCGACGCTGGCCAGCCGCTTCTCAACCTTGTGGAGCGCGGATTCACCACTCGAAGGAGCACCTGTTTGCCCCGATTGGCTTGTCTCGCTCGATGGGCTCGATTGGGCAGGAGGGTCGACCTGCTTCGCGGCAACGTTGGCGATCTCGCTCGCGGTTGGCGGCACAGCGGGCATCTGCGCGGGCCGGGTCAGGCCAGCCTGCTCGCGCGTCGCCTCAAGCTCGGCGCGCAACCTGGAGGTTTCGGCTGCCATTTGCGCCATCTGACTCTCCATCTGACTCTTCATCAGCGCCATTTGCGAGCGGAGATCCCTAATCTCAGATTCAAGGGCCGCGTTGGGCTGCGGTGCGGACCCATTTTGAGGCTGTAACCCAGGGCTTTGTCCGGAACAGCCCGCGGCAATCCCGAAAGCGATGGCAACATACCAGAGTGCGCGCTTGGCCGCGCGCCGGCTTGCTGGCTTACGCATCATTTCCTCCGCGTCATTCTCGCCTGCCGCCGTCTGTTGACTTGAAGGAGAGGGGGCGGTGCAGTGGCGGTCGTTGACCGCCGGTTTTTTTAATACTTGAATGGGTTCGGCGGTCCCTTTCAGGATAGGCTCACGCCGCAACCTAAAGCCGCCAGTCAAGGGTAATGAGCACCAGGGCACTCCATTTATGGAGATATTACCCTCCCAAAATGGAGTCTTATTGATTACAAAGAACTTCTTGGGTTCGTTTCGTGATTTTTTGCGTGATTTTCCTATTCCTTCCGGCCATTTTCTAATCTTTGGAAGGACAGCCACGGTCAATCGCATTATGATTGCCCGTGGGCTTGTGCTCGCGCAGAAAAAACCCACGTCAGGAAAGCACTGACTGCAGCTACCTCCGCTGTAGCGCAGACCTCCGTTGAGGTCCGCGCTACAAACACAGCGTATCACGCTACTCTAAGACTTTTGAGACAAATGGGACGTTTTCTTTGATGCCACCCGGCAAACCGTTTTCTTTTCACGGACGGTAAAATTATTGTCAAAAAAGTGTCAAGCCTGAATATCCAGGCCCATTTTGTTGTAGGCTAAGGAGGGTGTAGCAGGACGCAGGCAGTAGGGTTGTGGCAGTGGCACCTGGCTGCTTTGCGATCCACATGGGTGTTTGTCATTCTGAGTGAGTTACAAGCATAAGCGCTCCATGGATTCCACCTACGGCTATTGACATTCCACCGCTTCGCTGGGGCCATCATGCTTTTGGGTCTGATGGATAGGGTTGAACGCCGTTATGCCACGCAATCAATTCGTAAGCGAGCGTAAAAAGCACTATGGAAAAACTGCTGATTATTGAAGACGACAAGGCTATTCACAAGGCGCTGAAGGAGCTCTTTGAAGGGGAGGGCTTTCTCCTTTCATTCGCCACCGACGGGGCAGCCGGTCTGGCGGCATTTCGCGCCTCGGCCCCCGCACTTGTGCTGCTCGATTTGAAACTCCCGCAGATGTCTGGGCGTGAAGTGTGCATCGAGATTCGCAAGACTTCGCCGACGGTCCCAATTCTAATTCTGAGCGCGACCACCGACGAGGTGGACAAAATCCTGCTGCTCGAAATCGGCGCGGACGATTACATCACCAAGCCGTTCAGCCCCAAGGAGCTGCTGGCCAGGGTCCGCACGACCTTACGCCGCTTGCACCGCGCCGGAATGATCGACCAATTCAACTTTGCCGATGTCAGCGTCAATTTCCCACGGATGGAGTTGCTGCGCGATGGCCGCCTGGTGGAGATGACGCCGCAGGAGTTCAAGGTGCTGAAGTATTTCGCTCAGTTTCCCGAGCGCGTGATCTCGCGCGACGAGTTGCTGAACCAGGTCTGGGGATACGATTGCTATCCCTCAACACGCACCGTTGATAATCACATCTTGAGACTTCGGCAGAAGCTCGAATCCAACCCCGAGCGGCCTGTCCACTTCCGGACCATTCACGGAGCGGGTTACAAGTTTGTGCCCTAGGCCGGATTATTTACGAAGTTCGGTTGTGCCGCCAAGGGGGCACGGTTTTACAGGTTGCTGAAAAACTCCGTAACCATGTCATTCTGAGGAGCCGAAGGCGACGAAGAATCTTGGAAGTTACTGATTTCACATAGAAGCAGATTCTTCGCTGCGCTCAGAATGACAGCGCAGACGGTTTTTTCAGCAACCTGTTTAACCGTACCGTTCGAGCGGATTCTAATGCCTTTCTCGCATGGCGCCCCGCGGCTCGTTCGAACGAGCCGCGGGGCGCCATGCAAGTGAAATCGGAAGGAGCAAGCTTTCCGACGGGGTTAAAACCCCGTCCCCCTATCCGAAGATCCGCGCCTCATGAATAATCCAAGCTAGGCGGACAATGGGGGTAGCGGTGAATCGTTTTGTTGATTGACCGCAGGCTTGCGCGCCTGAACAAAACCCACGGTCAGAAGCCTCCATGTTAAACAAGACACGGCTGCGCACTAAGCTCTTATTCTCCATCATTTCCATTTCCTGCCTGCTGGCCTGCGCAACCGTCTACGTAGTGCGCCGCCGCATGGAAAAGAAGGTGCGTGGGGACCTGAACGAAGCCGTTCACAACTCGCTCGTGACCTTTCAAAATTTCCAGCGCCATCGCGAGGCGTGGGTGGCGCGTTCGGCCCGCTTACTGGCGGACCTGCCCACCCTGCGCGCGCTCATGACCACCAATGACCCTGCTACGATCCAGGACGGGTCCGTGGAACTGTGGCGCACGGTGGGAAGCGACTTGTTCGTGCTCGCGGACCGCGCGGGGAAAATAGCGGTTTTAGACACCAAAACTCCCGGCTTCACCCCCGCCTCTGCCCAGGCATCCCTGCACCGTTCGCTTGCGGCAGGCGAGAGCCGCGACTGGTGGTACGGCAAAGGTCATCTCTATCAAGTATTTCTCCAGCCCATCTATTTTGGTCCCCCTTCCGATGGCGTGCCACTGGGCGTGCTCGCCATCGGCTACGAGATCGGACCGGGCGTGGCCAATGAAGTCCGGCAGGTGGCTTCGAGCCAGGTGGCGTTTCTATATGGCGGGCGCCTGGTGGTTTCGACGCTGCCGCGGGATCAACAAATGGAGATTCCGGCGGCTGGTTTGGGAACCGATGGGCAGGGAGATGGAACCTACGGAAGGGTGCGTGATTTCAAACTGGGCAAGGAACGGTTTGTGGGTGTTTCCGTGAAGCTTCCGCCTCCGGGCGAAGCGGCGGTCAGCCTGACGGTGCTGAAATCTTATGACAAGGCGACGATGTTTCTCCTCAGTTTGAACCGACGCCTTTTCGCGATTGGCCTTGCGGCGGTTCTCGTGGGCATCGGGCTGGCGTTTCTGATCTCCCACACTGTAACCCGCCCGCTGGATAATCTGGTGTCCGGCGTGAGGGCGCTCGAAAAGGGCGACTTCAATTATCCCCTATTGCCGACTAGCCAAGACGAAGTGGGCGAGCTGACTGGCGCATTTCACCGCATGAGAGAGAGCTTGCAAGCGACTCAAAACGAGCTCTTGCACGCCGAACGGCTGGCGACAATGGGGAGCATGGCCAGCGCCATCTCGCACGATCTCCGGCACCCCTTGACGGCGATTCTGGCCTATGCCGAGTTCCTATCCGAAGCCAGACTGTCGGATTCGCAACGCGGCGATTTCTTCGCCGAAATACGGCAGGCTGTGAACCGCATGTCGGAGCTGATTGACTCGCTGCTTGAATTCTCAAAGAACCGCCAGAACCTCCGGCCGCATTACTGTAATCTTGAGGATTCGGTGCGGCGGGCTATCCAGGAGGTGCAGGCGCGCCAGGAATTCCGCCGGATCGGCATCAGCGTCTGGCACGAGGGGAAGTGCGACGGATGGTTTGACCCCATCAAGCTGGATCGCGTTTTTCACAACCTGCTGCTCAATGCGTGTGAGGCCGTCCCGCCGGAGCTCGGGCTGATCGAAGTGCGCATCCGCCAGTTCGACGGCGGAATCGAGGTGCGAATCGCCGATAATGGCCCCGGAATACCCGAGCCCATCCGGAATTCCGTTTTCCACCCCTTCGTGAGCTATGGCAAGGAAAACGGTACAGGGCTTGGGCTCGCCGTGGTGCGGAAAATGCTCGAGGACCACGGCGGCGCAATCTCGATTGAGCATACTGGGCACGATGGAACAGTCTTCCGGGTCACGCTGCCGAAGAGCGCGCCACCTACCCTTGCCTCGCAGGTTTGAAGAGGGCGGAATTGCAGCACCGCCTACCGCTCGCTCCTTGCCGCGTCCGCATCTTCCGCCAAATCGCGCATGAATTCAAAAAACTGCGGCGTTTGACCAATGAAGAGGCCGTCGGCAGTCAACGCTCTCAAAGCCCCCATCGCAGCCCCGTTGGTTTCCGTGGGCCGGATAATCGAAACCGGAGGGAACTTGCGATTGAGGAACGGGCACGGTTCCGGCATGATCAAGTTGGTCTGGAAGTCTTCGCCGCCGAACGGGGAAGCGTTCAGGTTGGGAAAAATCAGCTTGGGATTATTGGGGTCCGTGATGGCCGGTGCGTTGCCGGCCTTATCGTGCCAAGTCTGAAAATGAGATGTCTCGGTAGGACCGATGCTGAGCAGAATGCGCAGCACTTCGGGACTTGTCACCCGCTGCGCTAGTGATGGATATAGGCTGGAACCGCCCTGCTCGATGAATCCGAAATGGAATCCCGCCGTGCTCGCGATGGCCTGAATGTGATTCGTCGGGCTTAAGTCCGCATCGGTGACAGGGATGGCGGGAAACTGGCCCATGCTCAGCGCCGGAATAGCTTGCGGGAACTGGAATCCGGGATCGAGGTCGGGGTTTTGCGTGCGGCTGCGGTAGCGGGTCCACCAGCTTGTGTCTACCGTAAGCTGCAGCAGGTTTGTGATCCGCGGTTTCTGCGCGGACCCGGTAGCCATGCTGCCTTGCAGATTTCGGAACGGATTCAAATCAACCTTCGTTTCCTCTTTCGAATCCAAGTAGGCGTTCATAAATTGGAAGTGGCTGATCTCGTCTTCGGTGTTGTCATGGATGTACTGCGGCATGTCGGGGTCAAGCACGGAGAGCGCAGTGATGTAAGGCTGGCTCCCGGTTCCCCCCGGCACTTCTTTTGTGCCTTGAATTCCCCCCAGTTCGTTGTACTGCAGCCAGAGGTCGCTTTCGATTATCTCGAGCGCGGTCAGAAAGCGGAGGATAGCGGCGTCGCCTCGCGTGAGACGGCCGTCGCCGTCCTGGTCCTGGCCCAGAGCCGGGATCGCTTTGGCCAGTAAACCAGCCCCCATTGCCGCGCCTCCACCCGCGGCGAGTCCTTTTTTCAGAAACGAGCGGCGGCTCGCAGAACCCTTTGTATTATGCGAATTAATCATCTTTGCCTCCTCGAGAAAGTTGGGACGGCTGAAACCCAGCCGGCTGCCCAGCCCATTGAGGGTTTCTCCGCCACCCGCTCAGGATGGCAGGGACGCGGCCGGCATGTGTCACACCAGTGTCCTCTTGTTGTAAGATTGTTACTGTCGAGGGGGCCAACCATCGTAAAGCCCTCTGCCGGGGATATTTACTTCGGACCTCGCTCGCTGGAGGCTGCAGCTACAACGCGCATCTCACTTGACAAAGTAATATCCTTTTGATAAACAGCGTTGTGCGCTCCTTTCGCGTTTCAATGAACCGCAAGCGTTTAAACGAAGGCCATGCGCCGACTACCGGCGCGCCAACCGTAGTGCAACTTACCGTGCTTTTCGGGACCAGCAAAATCTGAGTGGGAGGGGAAGCGTAGATGGGCGTATGCCAGCGCGGGTTATGGTTTTCTATTCGTGTTTCATGTCTTTTGTGTATTTTGATGTTTGCCGGCGTCTCGCTGCGCGGGCAAACGATCAGCGGGACACTTGCGGGAACGGTGACCGATCAACAAGGCGGAATCCTTTCGGGCGTCGGAGTGACGGCGACCAATCCCCTGACCGGCCTGGCCTACGAAGGCGTCACCGACGACAAGCGCGGCTTTTATGCGATTCCCGAAGTTCCTCCGGGCTTCTACGAAGTGCGCGCCGACTTCAGCGGATTTCGGCCGGAAGAGCACCTGCTGGTGCGCGTAGATGTGAACCGCGTCACGCGCGAAGACTTCACCATGCGGTTGATCCCGCCCACCACCGTGGTGACGGCGCACTCCAACGCGCCGATGACGGAAATTGATTCCGCCAGTCACACCACCTATTTCGATCAAAATCAGATTCTCGGACTTCCTTTGTTAACACGCGACGTGAACGACCTCGCGCTGCTCGCGCCGGGCGTTTCGAGCGTGACCACGTTCAGCTTTACCAGCACGCTGGTGCCGTTTTCGGTGAATGGCTCGCGGGGGCGCGATAACAACTTCATCATCGACAGCGTCAACAACAACGAACCGCTGTTTGGCGGCGCGGCCACGCAGTTTACCAACCCCGACATTTTTTCCGAGTACGCCATTATCGCGGCGGCACCGAAAGCCGAGTTTGGCCGCAACACGGGGGCCACGGTTAACGTCATCACCAAGAGCGGCTCGAATGAGGTGCATGGGTCCGCGTTCTGGTTCGGGCAGGATAATCTCTATAACGCCTTAACCCAAGTTGCGAAAGCGGCGCTGCTTCACACTCCGCCGCCGTTTTACGAAAACAAAGCCGGCGCAACGCTGGGCGGCCCTTTTCGCAAAGATAAAGCATTTTTCTTCGCGTCGTACCAGTGGGACGGCGCGCACGCCGATCTTTCAAATGTATTTCCGGTGGTGGCCACGCTCCCGACGCCAGCCGGCCTCACAACGCTAAAAGGACTGCCCCCCACTCCCGCCCTGAACGCGCTCCTGAGCGATGCGTCGATCAACTCGATCCCAACCCAAGCCAGCCGGTGCTTTGCCACCGTCCCGCCGCCGCCCAAGGCAAATCCTAACGGGACGATTCCACCCTCTCCGAGCACCACCAATCCGTGCTTCATAACGGGAACTAGCGTTCCCAACCCATTCGGCGTCAACTACGGCTCCTACCTTGTGCCCAACGGCAACGTATTTGATGTGAGGGACCAGCAGGCCTCATTGCGCATCGATGACAAGCTGAGCGTTTCGCATTCGCTCTACGGGCGCTATCTCATAGACGACTTGCGCACGCCGCAGTCGATTCTTGACCCGGCGGGCGAGGTAGCCTTCAGCGACCTCGGACTGATGCCAGACGGTCAAACACTCATGCGTCAGCGCACGCAGAGCCTGTTGATTGACGAGCGTTACGCGCGCACCAACGCCCTCAATGAATTCCGCGCCGCCTTCAGCCGCATCGCTCAGGGCCAAGGCGCATTTAACCTGCCCGCAGCAGTGCGTGATAGCCACCCCGCCGCGACGATTACGGACAATTTCGGCGGGTTTGGAGCCTATTCGGGGAACTTTCCTTCCGCCGGGACGTTGTTCACCCTGGGCCAGGACACGAGCCCCGCGCTGACGCACAGTAATGTGTATCAGGCGCAGGACAACTACTCGCTCTCGCACGGCCGCCACACGCTGAAGTTTGGCGCGGACGTGGTGCGCACCGAGACGAACGTTCTCGACGTGCCTTCCAACCTGGGCCACTATTTCTTTGGATTTTTTGGCGAAGATAACCCCGGCAGCAAGTTGCCCGGCGGCCTGCAAAGTTTCGTTCAGGAACCATCTTCCGGCAACACCAACGCTCTCGGCGTGTTCCAGGCATTTCCCGACGTTCTGACTGATTCTTCCGGTAAAATCACCGGCCAAGGGCAGAATGAGCTGCCCTTGCGCGAGTTTGACAGCGCCTATTTTGCCCAGGATGATTTCCGTCTCCGCCCCAACTTCACGCTCAGCGGCGGATTCCGGTTGGACCAATTTGGCCAGCCCATCAATGGCATTCATCATTTGAATCCGGCAGCGCCCTTGGTGAAAGGCCGAACACTGTTTCCCAGCCCGCGCGCGGGCTTCGCCTGGGCGCCCGGCGCCAGCCGCAAAACCGTGATTCGCGGCGGCTATGCCCTCATGTACAACGCCATGCCGCTGAACATTCCACTGCTGATCTGGCAGAGCGGCCCTGTCTCGCCCCTGGTTTCGACCATCACGCAAGCCGGATCGCAGATCGATCTGATTCAAACCTCGGTTCCCACCAGCGGAACCTATCCCAATGCTCCGCTCACCCTGAGCGACATCAACCGCAACGTGAGCGGGTGCAGTACTTTTCTGCAAAGGATCACCGCGCCTACAAGTCCTTCCACTGGCGTGCCGCTCATCGACTGCTCGCCTGAAGACACAGTAGCCAGCAACCTGACCGCGCCCCGGATTCAAAGCTATTCGCTCGGTGTTCAGCGCGAGCTCGGCCAGAACCTGATGCTCGAAGTGGATTACTACGGCAACCACGGCAGCCGGCTTTACCAGCGCATCGACGCAAACCCTTTTGGAGGTTGGAACGACGCGCCCATAACGGAGCCGGGAACAAACACCACCACCACTTGTCTGGCTGGAGGAGGGGGCTTTAATTGCCTGAAACCGCGGCTGAATCCCAATTTCGGCGATATCACGGAAGTGACCAACGGCGGCGTCTCGGACTATAACGCGGTTGAAGTGCTGTTGACCTCGCGCGAGATCCGCTCCCGCGCCGGTTCCTTTAACCTGACAGCGTCTTATACGTTAAGCCACATGATGGATAACGCCAGCGAGATTTTTGGCCCCGGCATCCGGTTTATTCAGGGAGACTTCATCGGATCGCTTCTCTCTCCCGAAACCGAAACCACGGTGGAGGCCATCACGCCGTTTCCGCAGAATTCGAGCGACCTGAAAGCTGAAATGGCCAACTCATCCTTTGACCGCCGCAACCGCGTTTCGGCGAGCGGAGTGTGGGGCTTGCCTTCGCCGCGCTCCCGTCTGGCTGCGGCGGTGGCGGGTGGGTGGGAAGTCAGCGGCATCTCCACTTATCAGAGCGGACAACCTTACTCCGCCTTGAACGCTGTCCCCCTCGGACCGTGCGCCGATGCCAATGGCGATGGCATTCTCACCAACGACCGGCCCAATATCGGGAACGTTCAAGCCCCGGTCTCCAGCGTGGCGCTGGTGGATGATAGCACCTGCACTTCGGTAAACCCGGCCACTCAGCATCAGTACACTACCTGGAATGGGCAATCCATTGGCCCTTCGCCCACCGGATATATTAACCTCAACGGCGCGCCGATAAATCCCGCTAGTGCTCATTTTGTGCAAGTTCCGCTTGGAACCGTGGGTGGGGGGAACGCCGGGCGCAACACTTTGCTGGGACCGGGCATTTTGGATTTCGATTTCGCCCTGCTCAAGCGATTCCATCTGGGTGAGCGCGTGACGCTTGAGTTTCGCTGGGAAGTCTACGACGCATTCAACCGCTCGAACCCAGGCTTTCTGCTCGGCAACGTCTTTGCCTCGCAAGCCCAGCCCACGCCGGGGTTCGCCTTCTCACCCCGTGCCACCGCCGCCGGTATTACCGGCGTGATCCCCGAGAACGCCCTCGATGCACTCAATTCGCAAGGCAAGCACGACTTCATGACGCAAAGCTATATGAACACTGGCAACCGCACCATGCAGTTTGGCGTACATCTGATTTTTTGACGGCCGCCCAACCGCCCTCCTTACCGAGTTTTTGCGATAACCGCCGCTACAAATCAAAACGTCAGCCCGACGCCCGTCGTCAACGCGATGTTGTTGTTATGGCTGCCAGGCACGGGGTTGCTGAGGTAGTTGTCCACCAGGCTAATGTTGGCCGCAAGGCGCTTCGTGAGCTTGAAACTCAGGCTGGTTGCAGTGTCAAAGTGATATTCGCCCGTGTCAGTGAGGTTGGGGTAAAAGTCCAGATAATGATCAAAATGAATTCGTGGGCCGAGCGCGATGCTCAATTTCTCTCCAAGCAAACCCTCCGCGCTCTGCCGGGCCGGTCCACCCGTATAAAATTTCTCGTTCACGAAGGTCATGCCGGCGAGAAGGCTGAAAATCGTACGCGAGGAGTGAATGACGTCGCGTCCATAACCGCCGCCATACGTCTGGCGAAGATAGAGTCCCTGCGCCTGAATGTGGTCAAGCTGCCCGGAGACGAAGAAGAAATTGGACGGAGTGAAAAGGTAATCTTCGCGCAACAGCGTGGTGATGGTATTTGAGCGGATCACCGTGCTGCCCTGCTGAGCCTTGGAAAAAAGCATTTGTAGTGAATAGGTGGTGCGGAGGTGGCGGATGAACACCGGCGCTTCAGGCCGTTCGCGGACTGCGGCCACGCTTGTGCTCAGCTCGCCCGTTTGCTGATCGCCGCGCTGCAAATCGTAGCCGAGATTGGCGGACCCATGCCAGTCCTGATAGAGCTTCCCCTTGTGTTCAATCAGCGCCGTGTAAGTAGCCTCGGGCATGATGGTGTTCACGCTCGCGGCCGGCACATCCTCGCTCGTTCCCGCGTGCGTTACCCGCCATCCCCCTGAAGGCAGCAATTCGATCTGGCCCTTGACCGTGGAATGGTCGGTCCGCACAACCACCGCTTCAACCGAAGTGCTGAATGCGCTCACCTTGGCAAGCGGGATGGAAACCGCGCCCAAGGTGTCTGAATGAAAGTTCAAGTTGCCGCCCTGCACCGTCACCCAGTTTCCCGTCAAACGCTCGCCGTCTTTGAGCGTCACCGTGTCCGCACAGGCCGCGATTGCCGCCAGCAGAATAATAATTGCCACACACAAGGATTTTTTCATCGAGCTTCTCCTCCTATTAGGACAATTTGCGATAGCAGTTCTCCTTAAAACGGCGCTCTCTGGACGCTAAAATGATGGCGGCTGGAGGCGGCGCATCACTATTTGGATGTCATTATAATAATTAGTAATTGTCAGATGCCTTTCAGGCTATTTGTTCAGCCGCATCAGCTTTTGGGCGGCGGCATCGAGCGTCGCATCGGTTTTGCTAAAGCAGAAGCGCACTTGTTGGCCGCCTGCTTGAGACTGGCTGTAGAAACTGCTGCCGGGGACCACGGCTACGCCAATGTCCTTCACCAGGTGGCGCGCAAATTCAACGTCGCTGGGAAATCCAAAACCGGAGATATCCGTCATAATGTAGTAAGCGCCACGCGGCTTGAAGCAGCGGAATCCGGCCTTTTCGAGCACAGGCAGAAAGCGATCGCGGCGGCGGGTGTATTCGGCGCGAATCTTGGCGTAGTAACTCTCTGGCATCCGCAAAGCCACGGCGCCAGCCTCTTGAAGCGGAGCAGGAGCGCCTACGGTAATAAAATCGTGCATTTTGCGAATGGCGTCGGACGTGGCAGGCGGCGCCACCGCGTAGCCCACTCGCCAGCCGGTGACGCTATAAGTCTTCGACATGCTATTGATGGTAATGCTTCGCTCGCGCATGGCAGGAAGCGAAGCAATCGAAATGTGCTGAGCGCCGTCGTAGACAATGTATTGATAAATCTCATCCGAGACGGCGTAGGCGTCCCACCGCTCGCACAGCACGGCAATCTGCTCAAGCTCGACGCGCGTAAAAACCTTGCCTGTGGGATTATTCGGCGTGTTCAGCACAATAGCGCGCGTGTGCTCGTTGAAGGCCGCAGCGAGTTCATCGGGATCAAACGTCCAGTCGGGAGGGCGAAGCTGCACGTAGCGTGGACGCGCGCCGCAAATGATGCTGTCCGGCCCATAGTTCTCATAGAAAGGCTCGAATACGACCACTTCGTCCCCCGGATCGATGATGGCAAGCAACGAAGCAATCATGGCTTCGGTAGCGCCGCAGGCAACCGTCAGCTCGCGCTCGGGATCGATGGCAAGGCCGGTATCACGCTCAAACCGCTCCGCAATTGCGCGTCGCATTTCCTTGGCGCCCCAGGTAATCGAATACTGATTGACGTCGGCGCGGATGGCGCTGACCGCCGCTTCTTTCACTTCAGCAGGGGCGGGAAAGTCTGGAAAACCCTGCGCGAGGTTTACCGCGCCGTGTTCGAGCGCCAGCCGCGTCATCTCGCGGATGACGGATTCGGTAAATTGCTGCGCCTTGCGCGAAACCGGCGCGCGTTTGGTCATTTGTGTCTGCATGATGCCTTTCTGAATCTCAAGTTGCCGGGCGACATTAGACCCTTTTAAAAATTCTACAGGTATCCCGGCACAATTCCAACAATCTGCCTAGCCGGAGCACGGCAGCCGCCGCTGCAATGTGGTGGCGGCTTTATTCCGCTACCCGATGGCGGGATGAACCCATCTACAAATCTTAATGACCCAATGATTCTATTCCGCTGCTTTTCACGGGACAGCTTTTGAATCTAGCCTCTCCGGTGAGAAGGCTACGGTAAATCATCCGGTCGCGCAGGACCATTTCCACGTAGGCTCTTGTGTCGGTGAAGGGAATGGTTTCGAGGAACTCGTCCGGGTCATCCACCTTGCTATTGGCAATCCATTGCCGCACGCGAATATCGCCCGCGTTATAGGCGGCCATCGTTTCAGGTAGACCGCCATTGAACGAACGTAACAACCCGCGAAGGTAAAGGCAACCGGTGCGAATATTGTAGGCAGGGCTGTAGAGCGCGCGCACCACCCGGCGGCGGCGCAAACGCCCGCGCACCCGGTCGACGGCGGTATAAGGCTCCATTTGCATCAGCCCGCGAGCGCCGGTGTAAGAGGTGGCCCTCGCATCGAAGGCCGACTCTTGGCGGATCAGCCCCATCACGAGGTACGGGTCCAAGCCGTCTGCGCGCGCGTAACGCCGGACCGTGCTCCACTCGGCGCGGGGATAGAGAAGCTTCCATGCTTCTTCGGGAAGCGCGTCAAAGGGATACGCGCCGTAGTCTGGCGCCGCCTGCTTTGCCGCAAAAAGCGCACCCGCGGTATCCTTACGCGCGGCACGGCTGCGGGCGAGCGCGAGAGCGACGCGCGGGTCGCCGGGATGCAATGCCATCGTGTCTTCCAGGACCTGTTCTCCAAGCTCATTGAGGCTTAATGCGGCCAGTGTTTCGTAAGACGCGAGGCGTTCGTCTGGCGCGGTAATCGCATCATCACCTTCACCGCCTTCAATGCCGCATGGCGTGAGCAGCGGCTCGGGGCGCGGGGGAATCGTGACGCCCAATCGACTAAGTGTGCTGTTTGCTGCTGACCCAGTTGGATCTGCCGCTCCGGCCTTCTCCTCGTTTGAAACGCTAGTGCTTGCAAACCTCGTCGAGTAAGGCAGCTTTTGCTTCGCCCGAAGGCCGTAGTAAGTATTCGTGTAACGTTCGGCCAACAGCCGGTCAATCTCTAAGGCGCTTGCGGGGCGGCCCTGCTTGCTTTCACCTTGAGCAAGCCAATAGAGCGCCGCCGGAACGAGGGACGAATTGGGGAACCGCTTGAGAAAGCCAGCCAGTTGGCTTTGGGCCGCGTCCACATTTCCCGCGAGCACGCTGTACCACGCAACTCGCCACGCAGCTTCGCTGGCGTAAATGCTATCGGGAAAGTTTGCGGCCAGCAGCTTGTAGTAACTTCCCGCCGTTTGCCAGAATCCCTGGCGCGCAAAATATCCGCCTGCATAGACAAGCGCATCACCATAATAAGAGGATTGTGGATATTGGTGATAAAGCTCATCGAGCGACTTCAGCATGGCCGCTTGGTCGCCGTTGAGCTCCGCAACTCGCGCGCGCAGCGAAATGCGCTCAGCGTCGAGATCGTGGTCATTCTCTTTCTGGCTGAGAGCCGTCAATGCAAGCGCATACTCGCGCATGGCGATGAAGCAGCTCGCTCGTCCGATCCTCCACTCGCCCGCGCGCAGGCTGCGGGGCTGAGTGAGCAAGGCGTTGTCATAGGTTGCGAGCGCCTGTTGATAACGCCCGCGCTGGAAAAGGTTCTGCGCGCGCTCAGTTTGCGCCTCGTCGTTTAGCTCCGGGTAACGCGGTCCCATCCGCTGGCGAAGCTGGTTGAGAGCTATTTCGGCT
>DASZAA010000141.1:0-8318 GCA_035945615.1 Terriglobia bacterium | reverse complement strand
GGGCCATCGAGACGCTGCAAGTTACAGTTGACTACGAAAATGAGATTATCCAGTTTAGCCCGCGTCGCAAGCGAAATCGCGCCGAGCGTTTCCGGCTCGTCCGTTTCGCCATCGCCGAGGAAAGCCCACACGCGCCGGCCCTCAGTCTTCTTCAAACCGCGGTCTTCTAGGTAATGGAGGAAGCGAGCTTGGTAAATTGCTTGAATAGGACCAAGTCCCATCGAAACGGTAGGAAACTGCCAAAAGCCTGGCATAAGCCAAGGATGAGGGTATGAGGAAAGGCCGCCGCCCGGCTTAAGTTCGCGGCGAAAATTCTCAAGCTGCTTTTCGGTAAGACGCCCTTCGAGAAACGCCCTGGAGTAAAAGCCCGGCGAAGCATGGCCCTGAAAGAATACAAGGTCCCCTTCCTCATTTTCGTTCTTAGCGTGGAAAAAGTGGTTAAAGCCGACTTCGTAGAGCGTCGCCGCCGAAGCGTAGGTGGAAATGTGCCCTCCGATGCCACTTTCCTGCTTGTTCGCGCGCACTACCATCGCCATGGCGTTCCAACGCACAAGGCTCTTAATGCGCCGCTCGATTTCAGTGTCACCGGGATAGGGAGGTTGTTCTTCGACGGGAATGGTGTTAATAAAAGGCGTGTTTCGGGCCGGCTTTATTCTGACTCTCGAAAGCGCGGCGCGATTTTGCAGCGCCCGGAGCAACTGCTCAACGCGACGGGGATCTTCCTGTTCAATAACGTAGTCGAGAGATTCTATCCACTCCCGTGTTTCTATCGCTTCAAGCTCTGTAAACTCATTTTCTACTGCTTCGATCATCGGTGCCTACTTCCTTTTTCCCCAAAGTCAATCCGTAGCGACGGCCTCTAACCGCCGGTTCTTTAGCAAATCCCGGCAGCCGAAGCCCCAAGGGGGCTGCCTACTAAAGAAATGACCGTCCTAGCTCAGCATGCCACTTATATAAGTTAGCGAGTCATGAAGGGTTCTGTCAAAGAAAACGGTCGTGAATCAATCTGGTGTCGAGCAGCGGGCTTACTCCAGCATCGATTGGTGGCGCGAAGTCGCTTCCAAACTGACCCACTCTCCAGAAAACCGGCCTCTAAACGCGGGCAGTTGCTTCCTGAGGATCACCCAATTATTTATTTGCCGCCCAAACCGCAGAGAGGGCAAAACCGCTTTGTAACGTCAAATCCACAACGCTACAACGAGATCATTTCCCTTATACGGGTTCCATACGTGCAGAAACGATGTTGAAGCTTGATAGCCTCGAGTCAACGGTAATTACGCCGCCACGGAGGCGATGCGACGCATGAGGTCCGTCTGCTCGGCAATATTTTCGGCGCCGATGGTGAACGCATCGAGCGCGCCATTTGAAAGTGCAAAGTGGAGAGCCTCGTCCTGCCGGTTACGCATGTCGCCCTCTCCGAGAATCTTCATGCCCACCACGCCCTTGCCCTGCGCCTTCATCTGATGTAGCACCGCAAGAACCGTGGGAGGGTCGGCGTCCATGTGCGACCCGATAGGATTCATGCGGGCAAGGTCAATCTCTACCCAGGGTGAAGCGGCGGCCGCGCGCAGCGCGCCAATCTTATGGCATGAGCAGCCGTGGGCGCGAATCCAGCCTTTTTCTTTGGCTTCCGAGAGCACGTCCATCGTCGCCCGATAGCGCGTGGTCCAGTCATCCTCCAACATGCAGTGCATCAGCACAACGTCGATATAATCCGTTCCCAGTTCGCGCCGGAAGCGGTCAATATCCGACCTCATGCCGTCAGGGTCGCGTGTATCCGACTTGGTTAGCACGGTAACTTTCTCTCGCGGCAACCGCTTGAGCGCAGCGGCGACGGCCGGGTGCGAACCATAAGAATCCGCCGCGTCGAAAAAGCGGAGACCGTGATCATAGCCATGTGCGAGAAGATCAGCGAGTCCTTCGACCCCAAGCCGCGTCTGATGGGAGTGCCCACCGCCTCCAATCGTTCCCGTGCCACAGGCTAAACGGCTGGTACGAATGCCCGTTTTACCGAGCGTAACGGTGTCCGCCGCGCTGAATCGTTTTGCCGTAGACGCGGCGGGCACGGCCTCGCCAGCTTGTGTGGCAAGCCAGGTAGCCCCAAGTCCTATCGTCGTCTTAGTGATGAAATCTCTGCGATTCATAGATGACCTCCCGGTGTGCAGGCGCGTCAAACGGGACAGCAAACGTCCTTGCTATTGATCATGACGCGGCCAATTACAGAATACATTTGTGCTTAAATATTGCTGCCGCGCTAAGTTATAGCCAGTAGCGTAGCACACCCACGTTATGAGGCAAAGCCTGTTTTGTAGAAGTCCCGTGAGGAGTTTAAGACGCGGGACCGGCTACCCAAAAGGCTTGACCTAGTCAGCGCAACGGCACCGTGATCCCGACACGGCTCTATGGTAACCAAGGGGCCAGTTGGCTACATAGAGCCATCTCTGCCGGTTCTTGAGCAAGTATGTAAATCCACTCCGAGAAATTTGTTGGTTTACTCCGTCATGCAGTTTGTAAGAATATAAATGAGAAGCGCGGCAGCGTCATTAAACTTGGGAAAGGAAGGGCGCGCAATACAACCATGTCCGACGGCTGGCGGGATTTTCAAGGAGTCAACGCAGGGTATGTAGCTGAACTGTTCGAAAGGTTCCAGCAAGACCCTAACTCTGTGGATGCAGAGGCGCGGGCGCTCTTCAGCCAACTTCCTCCGCCGGACACTGCAAGCGCCGCATTACAGGTCGCGGGCGCGCAGCCCACGGTGATGATGGCCAAAGTAGTGGCCGCCGTCAACCTGGCGCAATCGATCCGGAAGTTTGGCAATCTGGCGGCGCAGCTTGACCCGCTTGGCAACGAGCCTCCGGGCGACCCGTCGCTTCTTGCCGGGAATCATGGAATTACAGAAAAAGATTTAGGGACGCTTCCAGCTAATATTATCGGCGGCCCGGTGGCGGAAGGCGCGGCCAACACGCTTGAGGTCATTCAGGCCCTCCGGCAAATCTACTGCTCTCACAGCGGTTACGATTACGCGCATTTGCGCGACCCTGAAGAGCGCCATTGGCTTGAAAACGCCACGGAGTCGGGGACTTTCCGGCCCCCCAAGGACCCCATCCATGAGGCCGTGGTGCTTGAACGGCTCACCCAGGAAGGAGCGTTTGAGCTGTTCCTCCATCGCACTTTCCCTGGTAAAACCCGGTTTTCGGTTGAGGGACTCGGTATGTTGATCCCGATCCTTGACGAAATCATCAGCGGCGCGGGCGAGGCGAAGGTGCAACAAATCCTGATCGGCACGGGACACCGCGGACGGCTGAACGTGCTGGCTCATGTCTTAAAGAAGCCGTATGCGCAGATTCTGGCCGAATTCAAGGACCCTGTGAAAGCCAGCTTATACCGCGGCGACCAGGGCTGGACCGGCGATGTGAAGTACCACTCGGGCGCGCGCCGCGCGATTGGAAGCAACCGTCAGCTGAACATGATTATTTCACTCGCGCCTAACCCCAGCCATCTCGAAGCCGTGGACCCCGTGGTGCTCGGCATGGCGCGAGCGGGAGGAACGCGGGTAGACAAGTCTGGCGCGCCTCAGTTTGATCCGACGCGAACGCTCCCTATTCTGATCCATGGTGACGCGGCATTTCCCGGACAAGGCGTTGTAGCGGAGACACTCAACCTTTTTCGCTTACAGGGCTATAGCGCCGGGGGAACGATCCACATTATTGCCAACAACCAAGTGGGCTTTACTACGCCTTCCGAACAAGAGCGCAGCACGATTTTTGCTAGTGATCTCGCGCGTGGTTTCCGCATTCCGATTATTCATGTCAATGCCGATGACCCGGAAGCCTGCCTGGAAGCGGCGCGCCTTGCCTTTGCTTACCGCGTCCGCTTCCACAAAGACTTTCTGATCGACCTCATCGGATACCGCCGCTACGGGCATAATGAGGGCGACGAGCCCAGTTTCACTCAGCCCTTGATGTATCAGAAAATCGCGACACACCCTACCGTCCGCCAGCTTTGGGTGCGGACCCTCATCAGCCGGGGTATTATTCAGGAAGGTTTTGCCGAAGATCTCGTCCGCAGGCACACTGCCGCGATCCAGAGTGCTTTTACCAAGCTCGTGCCGGAGAAACACTTGGTTGAACCCGTGCCCGAGCCTCCCGAACCCGGCGCTGCTAGCCATGTGAAAACGTCTGTCCCGCTCAGCCAGCTTAACGCCCTGAACAAATCTCTGCGCAAGCTTCCTCAAGGTTTTACTCTGAACCGTAAGATCGAGCGCGCGGTTGAACGAAAGCTGGCCATTTTCGATAACGTCAGCGAGAAAAGCATCGACTGGGCTTCGGCTGAAGAGTTGGCATGGGGGTCGATTCTGGCAGACGGCATCGCCATCCGCGTAACCGGCCAGGATGTGGAGCGAGGCACGTTTAGCCAGCGGCACGCCGTTTTCCATGACGCAGAAACAGGGCGGAAATTTATCCCTCTACAAGCAATACCAGAGGCAAAGGCCGCCTTTGAGATCTCAAACAGTCCTCTTTCAGAAAACGCGGCGTTGGGCTTTGAATATGGCTACAACGTCAACGAGCCAGGACGTCTGGTAATCTGGGAAGCTCAGTATGGGGACTTCATTAACGGCGCTCAAACTGTAATTGACGAGTTTATTGTTTCGGCCAGAGCGAAATGGGGCTTGACGCCCTCTCTTGTTCTCCTGCTGCCCCACGGTTATGAAGGCCAGGGTCCAGACCACTCGAGCGGGCGCCCGGAGCGCTTCCTGCAGCTTGCCGCAGCAATCAACTTACGCATTGCCAACTGTACGACGGCGGCGCAATACTTTCATCTGTTGCGCCGCCAGGCCGCCCTGCTTGAAACAGACCCGCTGCCCCTTGTCGTGCTTACCCCCAAAAGCCTCCTTCGCCATCCTCTGGTGGCTTCCGCGCCGCGCGAACTTGCAGAGGGGTGTTGGCAACCCGTGATCGATGATGAGCCAGCCTCGCATTCGCCCGAGAACATCAGAAGACTCATCCTGTGCAGCGGAAAAGTGGCGGTGGACTTAATCACGTCCCCCCAGAGAACGAAAGCCAGCCAGGTAGCCATTTGCCGTGTGGAGCAGATATACCCTTTACCTGTTGACAAAATCAAGGATGTTCTGGTGCGCTATTCCGGCATCGAGGAAGTGGTGTGGCTGCAGGAAGAGCCGCGTAATATGGGCGCATGGGAGTTTGTGCGCTTGCAGATTGCCCGCCTGATTGACGGCCGCTGCCCGCTGCATTATCTGGGGCGTCCGCGCAGCTCGAGTCCTGCGGAAGGGTCGTCCGCCTGGCACGCGGCAACTCAAGAGGCGCTCATCACCCAGGCGTTCGATTTAAAGGAAGTCGACACTGACGATACTGTAGTACTGAAAAAAGCGTAGCCCGTTGTTGAGGGACATCATGCCAACTAAAATTGTGGTTCCTGAGCTCGGCGAGTCTGTTCTCGAAGCCACCGTCGGTCACTGGAGAAAAAAAGAAGGTGACCACGTCAGCCCCGGCGAAGTTGTGGTCGAGCTTGAAACCGATAAGGTTGATCTGGAAGTAGGCGCTGAACAGGCCGGGGTGCTCGCCAAAATTGAGCGCAAAGAGGGAGAGGACGTCCACATTGGAGATGTGCTCGGCCTGATCGATGAATCCATCGAAGCGCCGCTCACTCCTGCTGAGGGCGCTTCCGCTGCCGCCCCACAAACCAGCCCCGCCGCGCCTGCTGCCAAACCTGAAAAACAGGAGCCTCTAACACCAGAGAAACCAAAGGATGCTCCGCCTGCCTCTCGACCCTTTCAACCAGCGGCTCAGGCTAAACCCGGGGTCATGCAGATTACGGCTGAAGAGCTGGCCACGCCATCCGCGCGGCGGCTGGCGCGGGAGCAGGGCCTAAATCTCGCGCATACGCCGGTAACTGATACCACTGCCAGGGTCACTCGTCAGGAAGTTCAAAACCTTGTGGCGGCCTCTGCTGAGGAGCCGGCGCCAGCAGCCTCTACCCAACCTGCCAGGCGCGAGGAGCGCGTGCGTATGTCGCGCCGCCGCCAGACCATCGCCCAGCGGCTTGTCGAAGCTCAGCACACGGCTGCTATCCTGACCACATTTAATGAAATCGATATGGGCGCTGTGATGGCATTGCGCCAGCGTCAGAAAGAAAGCTTCAAGGAACGCTATGGGGTGAGCCTTGGATTGACTTCATTTTTTGTAAAAGCCTCCGTAGCGGCGCTTCGCCGTTTTCCCCGCTTGAATGCGGAAATTCAAGGGGATGAAATTGTTCTAAAACACTATTACGATATCGGCGTAGCAGTCGGAGCCGCAGAAGGATTGGTGGTGCCCGTCTTGCGCAGCGCCGACCAAATGTCCTTCGCTGAAATTGAAATGGGGGTGAAGGAATACGCCCGCAAAGCGAAAGAAGGAACACTCATCCTTTCCGATCTGCGCGGCGGCACATTTTCAGTCACTAACGGCGGTGTGTTCGGTTCGCTGCTCTCAACCCCCATCTTGAACCCGCCACAGGCCGGCATTCTGGGACTGCATAAAGTGGAAGATCGCCCCGTGGCCGTCAACGGTGAGGTCAAAATTCGACCCATGATGTACGTTGCGCTGAGCTACGATCACCGCCTGGTGGATGGCCTCGAAGCCGTGCAGTTCCTCGTGCGGGTGAAAGAGCTGATTGAAGATCCGGGCACGCTGCTGATTGAAAGCTGAAAATCTGGGCTATAAATCAGAATAAGCACGTCTATGACTGTTCTGCTCAGGGGAAGGACTCAAACATGGCACTCATTTACACAACTCGATTTCTCGAGGACTCGCGGGCGATTTTCCGCCAGTACAAATCGCTCGCTGAGGCCGCTATGGCGCAGGTTAGCGATGAGGAATTTTTCCGCCCCCTCGATCCGGAGTCAAATTCCATTGCCCTCGTGGTCAAACATATGGCCGGCAATATGCGTTCGCGGTGGACCAACTTCCTTATGTCGGACGGCAAAAAGCCTTGGCGCGACCGCGACTCAGAGTTTGAAGACCGGCGCGATCTTAGCCGCGCACAACTGCTCGAACTGTTGGAAGCGGGGTGGAAGCTTGCTTTGTCAACGCTCGAATCACTGACAGATGCGGACTTGGAGCGCACCATTACCATTCGTGGGGAAAAGCACAGTGTGCTGCAGGCAATCAATCGCCAGATTGCCCACTATGCCTATCACGTCGGTCAGATTGTTTTCCTGAGCAAGCATTTTCGTTCTACGCAGTGGAAGACGTTGAGCATCGCCCGGAATAAATCCGGAGATTTCAGCCGGCAAGTGGTAAGAGGCGAGCTAAGCCAGAGATAATTTCCGCGCGTCTCGAAAAAGCGGTTGATGCAGTGGCCAATTTCATGTAAGGAAGATGCCGGACGATGCCCCCTTCACGCTGTTGACCTGTTCCAGACGTAAGCTCCAAAAGTTTGAAAAGTCTCAAATCCAAGATGGTCGTAAAAACGCACAGCTCCCCGGTTGGCATCCGTCACTGTCAGGGTCACTTCCTGAAATCCAAGCTTTGCGGCTTCGCGGAAGGAGACATCCATTAGCGCCGCGCCGACGTGGCGATTTTGGAACTCAACATCCACCGCCACCTGGGGCACGTGAGCGGTGGCTGCACGCACCGCCGTCAGCGCGATGATACCGGCCAATTTCCGCGATGCACGGTGAATAGCAGCGAAGGATGCTTGCGGAAGATGCTCGCCACAGCCGCGAAGGTGCACAATGTTCTCGATCAGATGAGCAGTTCCGCCGGCGGAGGCGTATTGATCGTTGATGCGCGCATCCACGTGAGAGCGGTAGGTGCGGCACAATAGCCGGGCCGCTTCGTGGTTATGCTTTTTTTGCCACGGTTCGATTTCAAATTCTCTGTCCCATCCGTCCGGCTCGTGCTCCACTTCGGGGGCTTTAATCCTGCGGCTCATGAACCGGCGAAGATAACTTTCAAAGCGATGACGGCTGAAACACGCATCGAGTTCAACCAAACTGAAGTGCGGCAATTGCGCCTCGACGCGCCGCACGCCCGGCGTGGCTTTGAGCGTTTCGATCACGTGCTCAAGCAGCGACACAGCGTTTTTAAGCATCTCACTGCCTGGCTGGACAAAGAGGTCTCCGATCAGGCCTTTTTCGCCTTCGTAGAGAAAAAAGCTATAGCCTTCAATTTTTCCGCTATTTACGAGCGCATATCCTGAGAGCCGTTTATCCGCAAGACAGGCGCTGATCAAGCGGGCGGAAGGCGTATAATCCCAGCGAAGGGTTTTGAACCAAGCTGCGGACTCGGCTTCAAGGAGCGGGGCGAAGTCCTTAGCTT
>DASZAA010000140.1:0-13789 GCA_035945615.1 Terriglobia bacterium | reverse complement strand
CCGGCAAGCGGCTGGTGAAATCTTCAAGGGTAAAGGTTTCGTGATACACCGCCATCGGCACGATGGGCTTCACGCGGAACGTGGCTTCGTATACGATGCCGAAGAGTCCGTAGGACGACCGCACCTGCTTGAGCAGTTCCGACTTGCTTTCGTCCACTTCCAGCAGCTCGCCCGACGGCAGCACCATTTTGACATTGGTGATGTAAGAGCCTACCTGGCCGAATTCGCCCGGCAATGACCCGTCTTTGGTGCCCGCGCACGCCGCCGACCCTGCCGAAAGGCTGCCGATTTCGGTGTTCACGTAAAACTGCAAATTGTGATTTTCAAGCTCGTGGGCGATGTCGATGTAGTGCGCGCCGGCCTGCGCGGTGACGCTATCGCCCGTGATACTGAGAATGCGGTTCATATTGCCCATCTTGATGAGCGTGCCGCCGTCGGCCGTGCCGCATGGCGACGTCGAGTGATTGGACCCTACCGCCCGCACCGGCGAGGGATACTTCGCCGGATTTTTCAAGACGGCGATAATGTCATCCACCGAATTTGCTTCCACCAGAACCTGGGGGTGTGAAACCAGATCGCCAAACCAATTGGTCACTTCAACGCTCGCCATGAGAATGCTCCTTTTCTTCGCGCAGTGAGATGCAGGATAAATGCTCTTTCTATTGTTTGGGGTGCCCTGGGTGTTCACCATTCTACTCGCAACGACGCGAAGTTGCCAGCGGGGTTTTGACCTGGAATTTCAAAAGGGGGGTTGAGACTTGGAGGCGTCCTACTTGCCTTGCAGCCGCACAAGCGCCTTGCGGGCAGTGAGGAAATTCGGATCGAGTTGCAGTGCAGCTTCGTATTCAATCATCGCCAGATTGGGCTTTCCCAACCGCTCGTAGAGTGTTCCGAGCCAACTCAGCGCGGAAGCGTGGGAAGGATAATCCCGGCGGTCAGGCGCATGAGCGGCGTATGACTTCAGGTCGTGTTCTGCCTGCGGAAGACGCTGGCCTTCCATGATGTGCGCCACACCGCGATAGTATGCGATGCGCGGATCGGTTGGATTCACCTTTTCGGCGCCACTGACGGCGGCATTGAGCTCGGGAGCGTCCCTGCGCGCGAGAGCGTTATCGGCGACTTCGAGATAGGGACCTACGCGGTCAGGTTTGAGGTCAAGGACGTGCCGATATTCGGCTTGGACGCTCGACGCATCCCCCGTGCTCTCGTCGTACTGCGCGCGAGCAAGGGTGCCTTCAACCGGATCCAGCGTGGCGATGGCGGCTGCCTGTTTGCGGGCTTTGTCTTTGCTACCGCCAAGAATCCACGGAGCCTCAAGATAGAATTCCATCAAGTCGCGCCGCGCATCGAGGTCCGTGGGGCCGAGCGCAACGGCTTGCTCAAATTGGCGGCGCGCTTTCAGCGCCAACGCAAAGCTACGCTGACTTTCCGCTTTTCGCCCGTAAGCTTGGCCGAGCCAAACGTGGCTCTCGGGGTTGGAGGGATCAAGCCGCGCCGCGGATTCGGCGTGAAGAATGGCGTTGTCCCAATCGCCCATCTCATAATAGCAGCGGGCGAGCAGAATCTCGGAGGCGGCATTTGCGGGTGTCTTTTGCAGCGCGCCGGTCAGTGTTGCTGACGCTTCGTGGAATTTCCCTGCCTGGAACTCGGCAAGCGCCTCGGCGTAGGATGGCCCAGGCGCAGCGAATGAAGGGAGCGGAACAAGGAGTAAGATTGCGCCGACGAGAGCCGCCCGCAACAGCCGCCACACGAGCCCGGCCGCACGCGTTCGCCCTGTGCGGACGTCGATGCAGCGGGTGGTTTGCAGGGAGCTTAAGTTAAGCTGGAAAAACCTGAAGTAAAAACCCTGACTTACGGTCAACCATGCCTCCGGGAGTTGAAACAGACAATTATATCATTGCTGCGTGCTACTTCTAAACTTATCGGCACATTTACTGCACTAGGTTAGATGATGTGCGAGGCGGAAAGTCACGGAGAGGCTACAAAATGTTTCTCGCTGCTTATGCTCAGTGAGGCCGGCGCACAAGCTTCCTTCATTCGCGCGGCTTGGAAAGCGGTGAGGGCGGCTACGTGGACAATGTCGGGCGCTTCGCAGCCGCGCGAGAGGTCGCTTGCCGCGCGCGCCAAGCCCTGATAAATCGGGCCTACTGCAACGCAGCCTCCCATCCGCTCGGCCATTTTGTATCCGATGTTGCCCGCGTTGAGATCGGGGAAGATCAAAACGTTTGCGTGGCCCCCCAGCGGCGAGAACGGCGCTTTGCGGTCAGCCACTTCAGGGGCGAGCGCGGCGTCGAGTTGTATTTCGCCTTCCATGATCAGATGGGGATCGCGCTCGCGCACGATTTCGGAGGCCCTTTTGACGCGCTCCAGTTCGCGGTGGGCCGCGCTCCCTCGCGTTGAAAAAGAGAGCATGGCGAGGCGCGGCTCCGCCCCTAAAATCGATTTGGCGCGTGATGCCGTAGCCAGAGCGATTTCGGCAAGTTGTTTAGGAGAAGGCTTAGGAACGACGGCGCAATCGGCGAAAAGAAAGGCGCCGCCAGCGCCGAGATGCTCATGGGGAGAGACCATGAGGTGGAAACTTGAAACCAGAGCGGCTTCGGGTGACTTGCTGATGGTCCACAGCGCCGCCCGTGTCGTGGCAGCGGTAGTGGTGGCGGCGCCGCCAACAGAGCCATCGGCATCTCCTAGGGCCGTCATCAGGCCCGCAAAATAAGGCGGGTGCTGCGCAAGTTCGAGCGCAGAAGTTTCGGTAAGGCCGCGAAGCCTGCGGTGCTCGTAAAGATACTCCGCGTACTCTTCGAGACGGGGCGAAGCCTCGGGATCAACTATTTCGGCCTTGCGGAGGCGAATGCCCAGCAGCCGCAGACGGGCGTGAATGCGCCCGGGGTCGCCAAGCAAAGTGAGATGCGCGAGACGCTCGCGTTCGATCGCTTCGGCGGCGATGAGGACGCGGTCATCTTCTCCTTCAAAAAGAACGATATGCTGGAGGTTTTGTCGAGCTTGCGCCTGCACTCGTTGCAGGATATCCATTCGTTTCACCCGGCTTGGAATTTAACTGCCTGATGCGCCGGCGCCTCCGCACAGGACCGGGTATCCATTATGAAGATGCATAACTGGCGTCAGGGGTTGGAGGGCCGCTCAACAGCCCACCGTCCGGCCGGTTGGTCCGTTAGCTAGATCGCCCTCACGAATTGCAACTCCAGCCCAAAGAGTAAACACGGCGAACGCAGACAGGTTGCGGGCGCCGCCTGACTTACGGTCTTGTTATAATGTGACGTTTTGGAGTAGCCGGAATTCCGGCTTATGAGAGGCCATGTTCAAAACCATTGAATGGACGCCTGAGGGCGTCAGGATGATTGATCAGACGCGGCTCCCAGCCGAAGAGGTTTATCTTACTTGTCACGATTATGTCGAAGTTGCGAACGCGATTCGCAGCATGGTGATCCGTGGCGCGCCCGCGATTGGAGTCGCTGCCGCGATGGGTGTTGCACTCGGCGTCATGCGATCATCTGCCCAAAGCGTGCGAGACCTGAGAACCGAGTTTGAAACCATTGCCAAGACCATCTCTGCAACGCGGCCTACCGCCGTCAATCTTTTTTGGGCGGTCAAGCGGATGCGGGGAGTTTTTGAGCGGGCGCTGGCCGCTGGCGGTGTCGACGCGGAAATAATTAATCGCGCCAAGAGTCGTCTGGTGGCTGAAGCGCAAATTATCCTCGATGAGGACATTGCCATCAATCAGGCGATGGGGCGTCATGGCGCGGAGTTACTGAAAGAATCCATGACCGTGCTCACCCACTGCAATGCGGGCGCGCTGGCCACGGGCGGTTATGGCACGGCGCTGGGTGTGATTCGCGCCGGCGTCGCCGCGGGGAAGTCCATCCGCGTGTTTGCGGATGAAACGCGGCCATTTCTCCAGGGCGCGCGCCTGACCGCATGGGAACTGATGCAAGACAACATCCCGGTCACGCTCATTACCGATAATATGGCGGGTTATTTTATGAAGCAGGGCGCGATTCAGGCAGCAATCGTGGGCGCGGACCGCATCGCCGCCAATGGCGACGTAGCCAACAAAATCGGCACCTACTCCGTTGCCGTTTTGGCACATGAAAATGGAATCCCGTTTTATGTGGCCGCGCCGCTCTCCACCATTGATCTCAGCCTCGCGTCGGGGGATGAAATTCCGATTGAAGAGCGAGCCGCCCTCGAAGTGACGCACCTTTCGGGAAAGTCAATCGCGCCTGAGAGCGTCGAAGCGCGCCATCCGGCTTTTGACGTCACGCCCCACCGCTACGTCACGGCCATTATCACGGAGCACGGCGTGGCGCGCGACCCGTACACAAAAAGCCTGAAGGCACTCTTTAGCAAGCAGGCTAAGAAGGCGCCGCAGGTATGAGGCGTCGAATCCTAAGCGCTTGCGGCGCTACCAGGCAAACATTTTGGTGGGACAGGTCTGGCTTGCCAGATGTAGTTCGGTTTGGATTCTGCGGCGCTCTAAGGCTTCGGCGGCGCTGAGGCGGGCGAGCTCGGGGTGATTGTTGACTTCACTCAGATGAGCCAGAACGAGCACCTGCGAGCTGCCGTCGTATTCGCTGTTTAGAAATTCGGCGGTCGCAAAATTTGAAAGATGGCCGTGGCGGCTCATCACGCGCTGCTTCACGTGCCAGGGATACGGTCCTACCTTGAGCATGTCGAGGTCGTGGTTCGACTCGAAAATGAGGCAGTTTGAGCCTCGAATATGCTGCTTGATCAATTCAGGAATGTAACCGAGATCGGTCACGACAGCCACTTTGATGCCCTCGGCTTCGACCGTGAAAGCAAGCGGGTCCGCCGCGTCATGTGGAATGGAGAAAGGCGAGACTTCGATATCGCCGATCACAAACTTCGCGCCGGCTTCGATGATTTCGCAAGCCTCGATCTTCGGATCCCACTCCATCGCCTCGCGCGTGGCGCGGTTGATGTAAACGGGACATTTGAGATCGAGCGCGAGCCGCCGGAGGCCGTTGACGTGGTCGATATGCTCGTGTGAGATAACGATCGCGTCGCAGGTTTCAGGGCGCTCGCCGATGGCCGCCATGCGCGCATACGTTTCCCGCCTGCTGAAACCAGCGTCAATCAACACGCGCGTGCGTTCTGTGGCTACCCAGGTGGAGTTCCCTCTGCTTCCGCTGCCCAGCACGCAAACGCGAACGCTCAATCGAGTTCCTTTCGAAATGTTATGCGAGCATTATAACCCTATAGGCGATCTCGAAGGCGGGGGTTTTTGGCCAGACGATTCGGCTACGCAGGCAAACTCTGGATTTCGGTTGGAAAAAATTGAGGATGCGATACCTGCCTCATTCGATATAGAATGGGAGATTGAATATCGGAAGGCGATGGAGTTCGCCTGAACCGCCCGCGCGGGTCCGCGCTGGGCTGATGACTCCTGGCCGCAATCGCGCGCCCAGGAGTTTTTTGTTGGCGGCGGTTCGCGGGGAAAGGTAAGGCGTTTTGAGGATATTTCTCTTGTGTGTTTTTGGTGTGGCGGGAACGCTCTCCCGCTACTGGATGCAAGGGTTTGTGCAAGATCAAACCGGTCCCGGCTTCCCTTTCGGCACTTTGCTGGTGAATTTGACTGGATGTTTTTTCCTTGGGTTGGTGGGTGAATTCGCGCTAAACCACATTTCAGTGCCGCCGGATTGGCGCATTGGAATTACAACAGGCTTTTTCGGGGCTTACACCACGTTCTCAACCTTTGCGTGGGAAAGCGGCCACATGATCCAGGACGGCGAATGGACGAGGGCCGTGATTTACATCGGCGTCAGCGTGCTGGTTGGAGTATTGCTGGTGCTTACGGGAATGCGCCTGGGCGACGCCATCTCGTAGAGACCGTAGGGCGCGGAGGCCGCATGGAGCACGAACGATTTCACGGCGAGCGCACGCTGATGCGCATACACATCGGCGAGGGCGACAAGTGGCAGAGCAAGCCTCTGTATCAGGCCATTGTAGAATTGCTTCGCAAGGAGAATTTTTCTGGGGTCACGGTGCTGCGAGGAATAGGCGGCTACGGCTCAACCAGCCGGTATCACACCGAGAAAATCCTGCGCCTCTCCCAGGATTTGCCGGTTGTGATTGAGACGGTTGAGACCACTGAGCGGATTGAGAGCATTTTGCCCCGCTTAGATGAGATGGTAGGGGGCGGGTTGATTACGCTCGAAAAAGTTCAGGTCCTTCTTTACCGGCCACAGCAGAGGCCGTAGGGCGCGCTCAAAAACCGGCGTTACTTCGCGGTTTCGGTCCGGTAGGCATCCGGAATAGGCGGCATTTCAAACGGCACCAAGCCTGCCTCAAGCTCGGCCACGGCGATTTTTGTCGACTTCTTGTACGGCGTTTGCACCAATGGCCGGGCGCCCGCCTGCAACTGGCGCGCGCGCTTGGCGCCGACTAAAATAAAGCGGAATTTACTGTCGATTGATTGGGGTATTTCCATCTATCCTCCAAAGGTCTCGCAGATTTTCGCCGCCGGGCACTGTTGGCTTTCCCGTCTGAATCGCGCCGCGGTCAAAATTGCGCGCAAAACGCGGGTGGCCTGCGCAACGTCGTCGTTTACTACCACGTAATCGTATTCCGGCCAGTGGATAATTTCCTCGCGGGCCGTGGCTAGTCGCCGTTCAATAGTCTCAGCCGCGTCCGAGTGGCGGCGTACCAGCCGCCGTCTCAATTCCGCATACGAAGGCGGCAGAAGAAAGATGCTGACTGGATCCTTCAGCCGCCGCCGCACGTTGTGATGTCCTTGTACGTCGATATCCAGCAGAATATCCCGCCCCGCCTCTCGCGCGGCCTCAATCTGGCGGCGCGACGTGCCGTAAAAGTTGCCGTGGACTTCCGCCCACTCCACAAAATCATGCGCGGCGATCATTTGCTTGAACCGCGCATGGCTGACAAAGTGATAATCCCGGCCGTCTTTTTCTCTCGGTCGCGGCGCGCGGGTTGTGTAAGAAACGGAGAATTCAACCCCGCGCATCGAGCGCAACAAACGACGGACCACAGTTGATTTTCCGGACCCCGAAGGCGCTGAGATGATGATGACGCTTCCCCGCCGACCCGGAAAAGTCTCACTAGGATTCACTCATTCTATTTTAGCAGCATTTTGCTGAAAGTGAGTGAATTCAAGCGGCGCTTCACTCAATGTTCTGCACTTGCTCGCGCAGTTTTTCGATTTCCACCTTCATTTCAATCGCGGCGTTCTGAATTTTCGCACCCACGTCGGGCACGTCGGTGGTTTTGGAAAGCATAGTGTTGGCCTCGCGGTTTAGCTCTTGCAGAAGGAAGTCCATCCGCTTGCCCACTTCCTTGCCCTCGCGCATCAGGCCCTTTGCCTGATCCACATGGCTCTTGAATCGCGTCAGTTCTTCGGTAATGTCAGAACGCATGGCCAGAGCGGTCACTTCCTGCGCCAGGCGCGCCGGGTCCATGCCGGTCCCTTTCACCAGCTCGCGCACGCGCTTTTCCAGGCGTTTGCGAAAAGCGGGCGTTATGGCGGCGGAATTGCTGCTGACCACATCGCCCAGTTCTTCCAGCCGCGCAAGCCGCCCCACAAGGTCTTTTGCCAGTGTTTCACCCTCGCGATCTCGCATTTCGTTGAACTTTGCCGCGGCTTCCGCGAGAGCCTTTCCAAGTATTGACGCGATTTGCTCCTGCGCCGCTTCGCCGGGGCCGCCTCCGCCCGCCACCACGCCGGGAATGCGCAGAAGCGCCACCAGATCGGGCTCCGCCGAAAGGCCGAACTCCTGCCGGATCGACTGGCACGTCTTGAGGTAAGCTTCGAGCAGCTTGTGATCCAATTGCAGTGACGCGCCATTCCGGTTTTCGACGCTGACCGAAACCTCCACGTGGCCCCTCTGCACGTGCTCTTTGAGAATGCGGCGAATCTCAGGCTCGATGAAGTCGATCCCCGCCGCCAGCCGCATCTGCAGGTCCAGATAGCGATGGTTCGTGCCCTTCAGCGTCACGGAGAGCGACAGCATTCCGTCCTCTGCCCGCGCTGTGCTGTAGCCTGTCATGCTACGAATCATAGGAAAGAACTTTCGGCAATTGTAGCGGCGGCGACCTCTGGCCACTAAAAGATAACAACATCGCTCTGTTACGGTTCTACATCGGCAAATTGCAAGTCGTGCAGCCTCTGGTAAATGCCACCGCGCGAAACCAGGTCCTCATGGGTCCCAATTTCGGAAATGCAGCCGCGGTCGAGCACTACAATACGATCGGCCCGGCGGACGGTAGAGAGCCGGTGCGCGATCACGAGCACGGTGCGGCCAGCCATCAAATTCACAAACGCCTTTTGCACGAGCATTTCGGATTCCGTGTCCAACGCCGAAGTGGCCTCATCCAGGATCAGGATAGGCGAGTTCTTCAGCAGCGCGCGCGCGATGGCGATGCGTTGCCGCTGACCGCCGGAGAGCCGCTGACCGCGCTCGCCGATGATGGTGTCGTAGCCCTGCGGCATTTCCATGATAAAGTCGTGCGCGAGCGCGGCGCACGCCGCTTCTTCTACGGCCCTGCGGCTCATCGAACCTTGCCCGTAAGCGATGTTTTCAAAAACCGTGTCGTTAAAAAGCACGGTTTCCTGGGTGACAATGCCGACTTGCGCGCGCAAGGATTTAACCGTCACGTCGCGCAGGTCATGGCCATCGAAGAGAATGCGCCCCCGCGTCACGTCAAAAAAGCGCGGAATCAGGTTCGCCAGTGTCGTCTTGCCCGCCCCGCTCGATCCGACGATGGCCACCGCCTCGCCTTTCTGAATCCGCAAATTGACGCTCTGAAGGATTGCGGAGTCCCCGTAACTGAACTCAACGCCGTCGAAGACGAGTTCGCGCTTGAACCCCTTCAGCTCAACCGCGCCTGACTTTTCCGCAACCTCTGACTGTACGTCGAGCACCTCAAACACACGCTCTGAAGCGCCTACGGCAAGCTGAAGCGAATTGTTCACGCTGGTCAGGCGCTTAATCGGCTCGTACATCTTAATCACCGCGTAGAGGAACACGGCAAAGCTGCCAAGCGTCTGCGCGTGATGCACAATCTCATTGCGCGCATACAGCAACAAGGCCGCAATTGTGATCGCACCCAGCAGCTCCATCAGCGGTTGGGTTAAAGCGTGGGCGCGCACCCAGCGCAGGTTCACTTTCAGCAGCCGGCGCGTGGCCGCCTTGAATTTGCCGCCTTCAAAATCCTCCATGCCGAAGGCTTTGACGATGCGGATGCCGCTGAATGTCTCTTGCAGGATGTTCGTGAGGTCGGCCATTTTATCTTGGCTCTTGCGGCTGTGCTTGCGGATGTAGCGGCCAATGTTGGCGGAGGGAAAAACCACAAAAGGAATGAGGACGAGCGAAACCAGCGCCAGCCGCCAGTCAACCACAAAAATTACGATCAGCAAACCAATCAGAGAAAACGATTGCTTGAGAAAGGCGGCGGTGACGTTCGAGACTGCGTCCTGGATGCGCTCAATGTCGTTCATCACCGTGGACATCAACTGGCCGGTGGAGTTTTGCGTGAAGAAGGCCATCGACTGCCGGATGATTTTGGTGTAGAGCATGTTGCGCATGTCGCGCACAACCGACTGGCCGATGAAATTCACCGAGTACGTGCCAAAGTAGGCGCAAATCCCCTTGATGAGGGTTATGCCAACCAGAGCAATGGCGATGGCGGTGAGAGGGTCTTGGATGTTGCCGGGCAAAAAATCCTGAAGATAAATAGCGTGTCCGTGAAAAGGCAGATGAAAGAGAAGGACGGGACCCGTGGAATGGCCGCCTTCAAGCACGCGGTCAAAGATTGGCTTGATCAGGAAAGCGTAGACGGCCTCACTCGCGCCCACAACGGCCATGAGCAGAATCGCGGCGGCAAAAAGCGGAATGTAGGGCTTGGTGAGCCTCACCAAGCGTCTTTGTACGTTCATGCGAGAAAGGCCCGAAAAGTGTTAGCCGGATTATCCATGATTTCTCGATATATTGGCGAATGGTCTTGGATTTATCCGTGCCGTAGTCTGATCTTGATTCATGCCTTAGGTTCGATGCGCGGCGCCCCAGTTATATTGCGGCGTCGCGCACCGGACCTAAGGCTTTTAGGCTGCATGATCTGGCGCAACTGGAAGTCGCGCCCTTTCGCCTATGCCGGCTATTCAGCGCATCATAAGCCGGCGACGTCTGATTTTGTAGCGGCGGCTCTGGCCGCCGACACCTCAGTTATTATTGCTCAGAGTTAGCGAAAGGGGGGCTTTTAATGTGAAATTTAGTTCGGTCTCAGAGGGCAGCGTCACCTGCTGGCCGTGCGTGGCCGTCTGATCAACCGTGCCCGCCGCGCCACCAATCACCGCGCCAATGCCCGCGCCCTTGCCGTGGCCAATCACGGCGCCGAGAAGCGTGCCGAGCGCAGCTCCGCCACCTACCTTCTCGGCGGTGTTTTTGCCGCGCGACGCGCCTTGCTTGGTGTAGACGCCGGTCTGGACGGGATAATCCGTGCCGTGATAGGAAAGGTTGGCAAGTTGCAACTGCAATTCCGACTGTCCTTTATAGTGCCCCGCGCTTTGTACTTCAACTACGCGCACCTTGGCGTCTGCCCCTTTGGGAATCACCACGCGGTCGTTTGCCACGATCGGAGCGAGCAGACTGGCCGCGTAGACTTGACCCTGCTGAGCGGTAGCAGAAGAAATGGAATCAATCAGGCTCACGGAAATCATTGTCCCAGGAGGAATTGTTACCTGAACGGGGGGTGGGGGAGCAGGCGGCGGAGTGTCTGCTGGCGGCGTGGGAGGAGCAGGCTGCGCTGCCTGGTCCGGTTGAGCCACGGGGGCGGCTTGGCTGCTGGCATCGTTGGCCTCGGTTTGTGCCTGCGGGGCTGCATTCTCCGCAAGCTGGCGTCTCTTGGCCGGGTGGCGATGATGGGCCGAGGGCTTCGGCTGTTCCGCCTCTTCTGTCTTATCCGGCGGAATGGCGGGGGCTTGAGTTGCCTGGGCCGTTTGCGACTCGTTCACCTGAAGCTGATCCACCACTTGCTTCACGCCCGGGGTTTTCATCGCCACGTCTTCAACCGCCAGCTTCTCGAGCGGCGCGTTGACCGCGCCGGTAAGCGTGACCACGCCGTGATTGGAAGAGACACTCACGGAAAGGTTTTTTAGGTCAGGGCTTTGATAAAGCTTGGCATCAACGGCGGATACAATCTCAGAATCGTTCGGCGAACTCGACGTCTGGCTGCAGCTCGCGACGACCATCGCCACAATCAAGGGAATAAGCAGCCCGAAAACTCTGCTGGTTCGTTTCATCTACATCTCCACAATTCGGATTCCCGCACTCGCCTAATACGATTCGCCCCCCGCAAAGCGGGTTGCCTTCCAGCTAATACCAGGCCTCTGCCGGGCAGTGTCGCGCTAGCTAACTATAACTTGGCCTTTGGCGTCTATCAAACACGGTTGCCCGGCACGACACAACTATAAACCTAGCCTAGCACGTCTTTCAGGCAAGAGGCGGCGGGCGCCACGGACCGCGGAGCCGTTCGATGGCGCGGGCAATAACCAGCACCCGTTCTTCTTCGTAGGGCCGCCCCACCACCTGCACGCCAATTGGCAAGCCTTCTGCCGACTGCCCAACTGGGACCACTGCGGCGGGATTACCAAGAATATTGAACCATTGGGTGTAACTCATTGCATCGAGATAAGTTAATTTCCGCCCGCCCACCTGCCATTGGCGTTCGCCATGCTGGAAGGCGGGAATCGAGCACACCGGGCAGATCAACACCGGATACCGTTGCATCTCGGCCAGTAGGCGGCCGCGAAGCTTATCGCGGTCAAGCCAGGTTTCGAGAAGCTCTTCGCCATTGAGCGGGCCATCCTTCGCCGCGATGCCTAAGAATTCCCGCAGAATGGGGCTGATCTCCGCCTCCCGGCCGCGCACCATTGGATTAAGGATCATCGCGCCCGCCCGCACAAAGACGTTACACCACAATTCGCGGGCACGCTCGAGGCCGCCCGGCAGAAGCGGCGTAAACGGCTCGACGGCGTATCCATCCAGCCGCAGCCACTCAGCGGCTTGGCGAACCGCGCCGCGCGTCTCATCGCTTGCCGGAACCCCGCCGCCTTCTTCAAACACGCCCACGCGCAGTTGCCGGGCTTCCGCCTCATCCGGCCACCGCATCGGGACTGGGGCCGAAGAAGGGTCGCCGTCGTCAGGTCCTGCCATCACTTCAAACAATATTTCCAGATCGCGCGCCGTTCGCGCCATGGGCCCCACCACGCCAATCAGCGCAAAAGGACCGGTAGAACCGGGAAAGTGTCCCGTGGTGGGGATGCGGCCCGGAGTAGGCTTCAACCCGCAAATGCCGGAGTAATGCGCAGGGACGCGGATAGAGCCGCCACCGTCGCTGCCCACCCCGCCCGCCGAAAGCCCGGCGGCGATTGCGGCGGCTTCACCCCCGCTCGATCCTCCCGGCGTTCGCGCCGGGTCCCACGGGCTGTTCGTGCGGCCATTGAGCACGTTATCGGTTTCGTAGGCCATCAGAAGCTCGGGCGTGTTGGTGCTTCCGAGAAGAATGGCGCCCGCCTTCCGCAACCGCTCAACCAGCGGGGCATCTGAAGAGGCGACGCGCCCGGCGCGCAATCGCGTGCCCGATTCGCAAGGCCAACCGGCAACATCTATGGAGCTCTTTATTGTGATCGGAACGCCGTGCAACGGACCAAGTTGATTGGTGCGTGAACCGAATGATGGTCCGT
Source organism: Terriglobia bacterium (assembly GCA_035945615.1). Taxonomy (GTDB): domain Bacteria; phylum Acidobacteriota; class Terriglobia; order UBA7540; family UBA7540; genus RH2-MAG17b. Next base: position 1,056 of record DASZAA010000140.1, on the reverse strand, counting down.
TCAAGAGCGCGCGGCCGGCTTCGTCTGCGGCGCGGAGAGCGCCCTCGCGGTCGATATGAATGAGGGCGTTCAGGCGTGAGTTAAGCTTCTGCATGCGGTCGAGATGCGCTGTGACGAGCTCGCGCGGTGAAATTTGCTTGCCGCGAACCGCCGCTGCCATCTCCGCGGCGGATAAGAAATGGAGTTCAATCATATTTGGAAAGGATAACAGTGGGATTGTGGGATGATGTGAATGTCGAAAAACTGTAGCGAAGGTCGCTTTGCAGAGCGCGATAAGTCAGCGACGGTCATTGGTGGTGGCGACGGTCCCTTACTGGTTGCGGCCCTGGTCTTTACTGTTAAAAGCAGGCGGCCAGAGCCAGTAAGAGGGCCACGGGCAGTCCCCCATTAGCTAGGTTAGAAAACCTAATTTAGACAAGCCTATAAGGGGCAGCCGCTGCAAAATCGGCAGGCTATTTAGAGCCAGAAGTCAAATGAACATTTCCTCGTCCTGCGTCGCCTCACGCACCGTAGGGGGGCGGCGGCGCGTGAGGAAGAAATCCAGGCTGGCCTGAAAGCCTTTGGCGAGCGCCGTCATTTGTTGGATGGGGCCAAGAACCGTGCGTTGCAGCGCGCCCGCCGTGATCTCTACCTGATCTACCAAGGTGGAGATCATAAGATCAATGCGCTCTGCCTGGCTGCGAGTTTTTCCGATGATGTCGCCCAGCGCAGCGTCGAGCAGGACGGCGCGTTCGCGCACGACTTGGCTCACTTCGGAGGCGTTTCCGGCTACTGTCCTGATTGATTGCTTGGAAACGGAAACAATTTCCGCGATATCCCGGAACGCTTTTATCGCAGCATCGATCCCCGGTCTCGCAGTTTCGCCCACAAGGCTGGCCTGCTTGTAGACCTTCCTCGCCATCAAAAAAAAGCCGAGAAAAACCAACATTTGAATAACAATTGCAATCGCGGCAATCACTACGAACACCGCGATCAGGGTAGGGTGGTTCATGATTCCATCCCGGACCCAAACTCACCAAAACAGGCTAGTGGGCCTTGGTCCTCTCCTCCTGATAT
>DASZAA010000139.1:0-7965 GCA_035945615.1 Terriglobia bacterium | reverse complement strand
CAACTTCCCGGATATTCAGGACCTGACGCTCGGTTCCATCCAGCAGAACGACGCCACCATGCGGAACATCCGGTTGTGGGATCACGAGCCGCTACTCACCACGTTTCAGCAGCTTCAGGAAATCCGCACGTACTACGACTTTGTGCGCGTGTATAACGACCGTTACTCGATCAATTCCGATCTTCGCCAGGTTTCACTTTCGGCGCGCGAACTCAACACCAACAGTCTGCCCGACCCGAACTGGGTGAACCAGCATTTGATTTACACGCATGGCTATGGCCTTTGCATGGGTCCTGTGAACGAATCCACGCCCGACGGCTTACCCGTGCTCTTTATCAAAGATATTCCGCCCGTATCCAGCATTCCTCTGAAGGTGACGCGGCCGGAAATTTACTACGGTGAGCTGCCAAACAACTATTGCATTGTGAAATCGCGCGCCAGGGAATTCGATTACCCGTCGGGCGAAGATAACATCTATAGCGTTTATCAAGGAAGCGGCGGCATCCCCATCAGCAGCATCTGGCGCCGGATTCTTTTCGCGCTGCGCTTTAGCGACGTCAACATATTGCTTTCTGGCTATATCCAACCTACCAGCCGCATCATGATCTACCGGCGCATCCTTGACCGGGTTGAGCGGCTGGCGCCTTTTCTTTCCTTCGACAGCCACCCTTATCTTGTGGTCGCCAATGACGGCTCGCTCCAGTGGATTCTTGATGCTTACACCACATCGAGCCAATACCCATACTCCGAGCCTACCGAAGGCGTAGGCAACTATGTTCGCAACTCGGTAAAAATCACTCTCAGCGCCTATGATGGCCAATTGGAGTTTTATATCAGCGATCCCACGGACCCGCTGATACAATCCTTCGCGCGCATTTTTCCGGGTGTGTTTCATCCGCTTTCGGAAATGCCGCCGGACTTGCGCGCCCACATCCGCTACCCGCAGGATTTGTTTGCCATCCAGGCCGCCAAGTATGCCGTGTACCACATGACCGATCCGCGCGTCTTCTACAGCAAAGAAGACCTTTGGCGCGTGGCCACGCGCGTTGTGAACGGCGAATCCACGCCGCTCGCGCCTTACTACACCATCATGAAGCTGCCTGAAGTGGGGAAAACCGAGGAGTTTATTTTGATGGCGCCTTTCACACCGGCGCGCAAGAACAACATGATTGCCTGGATGGCGGCGCGCTGCGACGGACCCGATTACGGCAAAGTGCTTGTCTTCACTTTTCCGAAAGAAAAACTGATCTATGGGCCGGAGCAGATTCAGTCGCGCATCAATCAAAACCCTACTATCTCCCAACAGCTTACCTTATGGGACCAGGGCGGATCGAAAGTGGTCCGCGGCACTCTCCTCGTTATTCCTGTGCAGAACGCAGTGCTTTACGTAGAGCCGCTGTATCTGGCGGCACAGGCGGGCGCGTCGCTGCCCGAGCTCAAGCGCGTTCTCGTGGCTTATTCGGATCATGTAGTCATGGAGCCGTCGCTCGGCGAGGCGTTAAGCTCAATCTTTGGCGGCACTGGCGCGGCTCCGGGCGCGGAGCAAACCGTTGCGGCTTCATCGTCTTCAACAACGGCGCCCGCAAAAACACTCCCCCCCAACGTGCAATCGATGATTGATGAAGCCAACCAGCACTACCAGCGGGCGCAAGAGGACCTGCGCGAAGGAAACTGGAGCGGCTACGGCCAGGAAATCCAGCAACTTGGCCAGACTTTGAAACAGATGAAGGTGAAGTAGCATTTTGTAGCGGCGGGCCTACCCGATGAGGGACCACCGGTCTTCAAATAGTGAAACGGGCGGCCGAAACCTGTGAGGGGCCGCCACTGCAGCCAATCGTAACCCAGCCTTTTTGACGAGGGACCCTATGCAAAGGGCATGGAGCGTACAGTTGTTCGCAGTCTTGATCTTCAGCGCGGGTAATGCGATGGCACAGGCTTCGCATCAACCAACTGTTCAGGAGGCGGGACCCGCCGCGAAATCGAAAAGGAGCGCGCATCAGCAAGTAGTGGCGAAATTCTTCCAGCAACGCAGCCAGCTTCAGCAGCAAGCGAAGGCGGCATTTGACCGCGAGATGGCAAGGCAAAAGGCCGGCGACTGCCCTCATGCGCGATCGACCTATGATGAAAACATCTGCCTGGGCAAGGCCATTCATACAACGCTTGCGAACTATCAGTCTTTCTCCGGGGCGTTACGCTCTCTGCTCGGCCAGAAGAATCCCATGATGGGCGCCGTCCTTGGAGACATGATCGGGCCGACGGGCAAGCCTCTGACTGCGGAACAGATGACGAAGGAGTTTGATCAAGTTGAGGCCGAATGGGAGACGTATCGCAAAGCGCAATGTTCGGCGGCCTATGACCTTTTCAAAGGCGGAACCGTTGCTCCCAGCATGGGCGGACTCTGCGAGCTCAAGCTGATACGAAGCCGCATGACCGATCTGAACTCTGTCTATGATATGACCCTGCATCATTAAGTTTGAATAATTCATGCTGTTGGCCATTTCTTTCGTTTCCCGATGGCATTCTTCGCGGTATAATAGCCGATTTGCGCCCGGCCATCCATCGTCTAGCAAGCAGCATTCGCCAATAGCCGCAGCAGCGCCGACCGGTTTAATCTCTCGTTGCGGAATCATCGTTTTAATCGCGCAAATCAAAAGGAGAGGCCATGAGACGTTCTTGGTATTTGTTTCTTGCTGTGATGCTCAGCGCGGGTTGTGCATTCGGGGCCGCAATACCAAACTCCAAATCAGGAATCAAAATGACAATTTTCGGAAAAATGCCCGATGGGCAAGTGGTGCATCTTTACACGCTGACCAACAGCAAAGGGATGCAAGTCGGAATCACCAACTACGGCGCGCGGATTCTTTCCATCATCGCGCCGGACCGCGACGGACACATGGCGGATGTCGTTCTGGGTTTTGACAGCCTGAAAGGCTATCTCGGCAACGACCCCTTTTTCGGAGCGACGGTAGGCCGCTATGCCAACCGGATCGCCAACGGCCGTTTCAAGCTGGATGGCGTGGAATACAAACTCCCCATCAACAACGGGCCGAACACGCTGCACGGCGGACCGCAAGGTTTCGACAAGAAGGTGTGGCCGGCACGCGAGCTTACAGGCGCGAACCCCGCAGTGGAGCTGACTTATTTCAGCAAGAATGGCGAGATGGGCTTTCCGGGGGACATGCACGTGAAAGTGGTGTTTACGCTTGAGAATGACAACGCGCTGCGGCTGGATTACACGGCAACCACCGATAAGGACACGGTGATCAACCTCACCAATCACTCATATTTCAACCTTTCAGGAGAGGGAAGCGGCAGCATTCTGGATGAAGTGGCCATGATCAACGCCGATGAGTTCACGCCCATCAACTCCACCGAAATTCCTCTGGGCGGCCTTCGCAGCGTTACAGGCACGCCTTTTGATTTCCGCAAGCCGACGCCCATTGGCGAGCATATTAACGAAAACGATGAGCAGTTGAAATTCGCCTCCGGCTATGATGACAACTGGGTGATCAACCGCAAAGGGCCTGGGCTTGTGCTCGCGGCGCGGGTGACGGACCCAAAGTCAGGCCGCGTGCTGGAGTGCTACACAACCGAGCCCGGCGTCCAGTTCTACACCGCCAACTTCCTCGACGGCACCATTCGAGGGAAGGACGGAAAGACTTATGGCCACCGGTCCGCGTTCACGCTCGAGACACAGCACTTCCCGGATTCGCCCAACCAACCCAAGTTCCCTTCCACCGAACTGAAGCCGGGCGAGACGTACCATCAGACAACGGTCTTCAAGTTCTCAACCATTAAGTAGCGCAATTTGTAGCGGAGGATTGTAGTTTGACCCCTTGGCTCTTTCCAAAATCCAAAATTGGAAAGGGTTGAGGGGTTAAAAACGGGACCTTCGCTACAACTGCGATTGGCTCACAGATTCGTCAGGCCAGTTCGGGGAGTTCGTTAGCTGTAGGCTTATTGCTTTCCGGAGGTTCTGGCGCGAACACCGCCTCCACCGCGAGGAACAGCTTTTCCGCCTGAATGGGCTTTGCCACGTAGCCATCCATCCCCGCCTGTAGGCATCGCTCCTCGTCGCCTTTCATCGCGTGCGCGGTCATGGCGATGATAGGCAGGTGACTGCCCGTAGTCTTCTCATTCTCGCGGATTGCCGCCGTCGCCTCAAAGCCGTCCATTTCGGGCATCTGCACGTCCATCAACACAAGATCGAAGAACTGCTTTTCGAGCAGACCTAGCGCAATGCGGCCATTGGCGGCGACTGCCACCGAATGGCCACGTTTCTCAAGCATCCGCAGCGCCAGTTTCTGATTAACGGGGTTATCCTCGGCTAGCAGGATGCTGAGCACGCGCGAAGACGTTTCGGTTCTGAGGGAGTGGCGAGTAATCAACGGCGCTTCCTTCTGGGGCGCCTGGCCAAGCGCGCGCAAGACGGCCTGCCGCAACTCGGCCTGGCGGACGGGCTTGGTCAGATAGCCCGCAAGTCCGGTCTGGCGGCACCGCGCCGCGTCTCCACGCTGGCCGCTCGAGGTCAGCATCATGACGGTGGAGCGGGTCAATTTCGGATTTTGCTTCACGCGCTCGGCAAGGGCAAAGCCGTCCATGCCAGGCATTTCGGAGTCTGTCAACATCATTTCATAAGGCTCACCTATCTTATCTGCTTCTTCGAGCGCCGCGAGGGCTTCGCGCCCGTTTTCCGCAAGGCTCACCTTCATGCCCCACCGGCCCAGCATGTCCGCCAGGATGCGGCGGTTCGTAGTGTTGTCATCCACCACCAGCACGCGGACGCCCGCAAGCGAGACGGCCCCCGCGGGTTCCGTAACGACTATAACCTCGGGCACGCCGAAATCGGCCTCAAAACTGAAGACACTGCCTTGCCCCTCTTTACTTTCGATCTCGATTTTTCCGCCCATCATGCGCGCCAAACGGGATGAAATCGTCAGTCCCAGGCCCGTGCCGCCATACTTCCGCGTAGTGGAGGTGTCCGCCTGCGAGAAGGCTTCAAAGATCAAATTCTGCTTTTCGGGCGGAATGCCGATGCCCGTATCCCTTACAGAAAAACGCAACCGCGCGCGGCCGTTCTCCGCGCTCACGCGTTCAACGCTGAGGACAATTTCTCCTCTTTCGGTGAACTTCAGCGCGTTGCCCATAAGATTGGTAATGATCTGACGCAGGCGGGTAGGGTCTCCATTGACGGTTGCTGGGACGCCCGGAGCCGCCTCGCAGATAACCTCAAGTCCTTTTTCGTGAGCTCTTAAAGCAAACGTTTTGGCGGTTTCTTCCAGGCTGTCGCGCAGGTTGAAATCAATCGAGTCGAGTTTCAGCTTGCCAGCTTCGATTTTTGAAAAATCCAGGATGTCGTTAATCACCGTCAGAAGGGACTCTGCCGACCGGCGGGCCAAAGCAAGATATTCGGCTTGCTCAATATTCGGCGCGCTATCGAGCGCCAGTTCGATCATGCCCATCACGCCGTTCATAGGAGTGCGGATTTCGTGGCTCATGTTGGCCAGGAACTCGCTCTTGGCTTGGTTCGCGGCCTCAGCGGCATCCTTGGCGTTGCGGATCACCTCCGTCTGACGGCGCACTTGGCGGCGCAAAATCGAAACCCAAGCAAGCGCAACGGCCAAGAAAAGCGCGATCAAGCCGAAAATCCAAAGAGCATTGCGCAGGGTCCACCAGGGAGGACCGCTTAGCACTTTCACATCCTCGGGCGAGCGCAACAAAATGCGAAACGACTTGGGCGTTGCGAAGCCATCTCCGTGAGTCGTGCCTTCCTTGTCAATCTGAACGGAGCAGATTCCAGTCAGAGAAACTATGCTTCCCTCTTTCCAGGCGGTATTTTCCGCATCCGCCACACTATGCGGAAGGACTGCCGGAAAAATTATGCCTCCCGACGACAGCATCAGGACAGGGTCGGCCACAGCCCAATTATTGCCGATTAATTGTCCCCGAATTTGGACTAGTCTGGCATCATATTTGCCACTGACGGCTTGGGCAGCCGTCACCTGGGTGGGTGGTTCAGTCTTGCTGTTAGCCACCGGTAGGAAAATAGCGTGCTCCAGCGTGGGCGTATACTCGCCTGGAGCGGGAAAGCCTGCCACGTCGACGAGTTGCCCCGGCTCGACGCGGGTGGTTTGAGTTGTTGGGACGCAGAGCCCTTCCCCGTAAGACTCAATGCAGAGCAAGCGGCCAGGCCACTCGAGCGTAACCAGCCCGCGGACGCGCACCCGATGCCGCAGGGTTGCGTCGGGCTCGTACTGCAATAAACTTCGAAAGGGGCGGTTGGGCAGCAAAAAAGGATCCTCGGGAGCAGCCTGCAAGACCTTTACTTGGGCAACGCTAGGGAAAAACAGCCGGACGCCAATCATCTGTTTGCTATGGTTGAAAATAGGCGCCTCATTCGCGTGAATGACCACGACCGCATCCACCAAGCGGGAATAGTCAAATCCCTTTTCTCTCCCCGTCGTTGCGTTAATGTCGCCTTCGTCTGTGGCAATCTCCAGAGTGACATCCATCCCGGATCGGGACACCTGAGCCGTATGTACAAGGCCCTTGACCTCTACCCATTGCCCGTCTTCCGCGCCCGTAAGTAAACGAGTCAGGCTTACGCGCGGGGCTATCTCCGGAACGTGCGATTCCCCAATGACCCGAATCCGGGCGCTCTGCGCAATTGGGGCGAAATCACCCGTCCCGGTCACGCCCTGAATATCCAGCAGCGTGCCCGCGTGAATCGGCAGGATGGGCAGTGAGGGCACTAAGACAAAGATGGCGCCGGTTGCGTCGTGGACAAAAAGCGCCCCGTGGCGATTATCGATGTAAGGGTCGTAATAGGTGGCGACAGCGCGCAAATGGACCGGGTAGTGACGCGCCGCCTCTTCTTCGGTGAGGCTATGAGCCGCACGCGTCGTGGTGAGCGTGGGCAACGCGCTTGCAGCACCCTGGCTCTTAGGCGCCGCGGCTGCCATCAGCACCGTTGCCAGAATGGAAATCAGGGCGAACCCGACGGCGGTTAGTCGGCGTGTGTGGGCCGCCTTAGGAACCGCGCTTTCAAAACCGGGCCGCGCCACCCTTACATTTTCTAAGATTCTCAAAGATACACTCATACCTTCCCTTCGATCTCCCTCCTTATCGGCAGGACCGGGAATAAACTTTTTTAATGTGTAAAATGGTCCTGGATCGGGCAAATCACCTCCACTGGGAAGCGCAGGGTTCGTTTTTTAATCCCGCGGCCTTTCAGCGACACGAACAACTAGCCGCAGATTTCTAACACGGAAATCTGCGCTACATTTATTAGAAATGTTGATTCTAAAGGACTCCTAGGGTTCGTTCCGCGAATTCATGTGCATTCCTCACATTCCCTCCGGCCATTTTCTAATCTTCAGGAGCGCTCTGTAGCGCAGACCGCCGCCTTTGCGGTCTGCGGCCTTCGACCGCACAGAAAACCCGCAGACCTCAAATACGGAGGTCTGCGCTACAAAGAGCCTAGCGCATCACACTGATACTTATGAGACAAATGAGACACTTTATTTGTCTAAGAGAATTCTAATGATCGAGGGGATGAGGGCGAAGGGTAGAGGATTTGGTTATCCGCGTCCAATAAAAGGCATATTGGTGGCCATAACGGTCATGAATTGCACGTTCGCATTCAAAGGCAGGCGCGCGATGTAAAGGACGGCATCAGCCACATGCTGAACGTCGATAAACGGCTCAGGTTTAGCCGTGCCGTCCGGCTGGAGCACTCCACCCGACATTCGCTTGGACATCTCGGTGAGGGCGTTGCCAATGTCAATTTGGCTGCACGCGATATCGTACTTGCGGCCATCGAGTGAAATGCACTTGGTCAGCCCGGTGATGGCGTGCTTAGTGGACGTATAGGGCGCTGAATTGGGGCGTGGCGCCTGGGCGGAGAGAGAGCCATTATTGATAATGCGTCCGCCGCGTGGCTGCTGCGCCTTCATCAGTTTGATG
>DASZAA010000138.1:0-5195 GCA_035945615.1 Terriglobia bacterium | reverse complement strand
CTGACAATATCGTGTTTAATCACGCCGATCTCCTGGAAAAGAAAGAAGTTCTATCGTAGAGAATGCCCTCCGGCATTGTCAAGGGCTTTCACCTGTACTATGATGCTTGGCTTTGACATTCAGCATACCTCAAAGCATCATGGTGCGCAGATTATTCGGAATAACTCCTGCAATATGCCGCCGGACAGGTTAGGCCGAGGCACGTTCCGGGAGAGGTGGAGCAATCCCTTAATAAATCTCAATCCGCTGAGGTTGTAAAAAATATTCTCATTTGTCTCAAAAGTCTCAGAGGAGCGTGTTAGGCTGGATTTGTAGCCGCGGACCTCCGTGGTTGAGGTCCACGGCTTCTTCATCGGGAACTTGGGGATAAACTGCGGACCTGAAATACGCAGGTCCGCGCTACAAGGCGAGATCTCGAAGATTAGAAAAATGGCCGGAAGGGATAGCAAAAACACATAAAATTCACGGAACGAACCCTAGTAATGATTGAAAACAAAGGACTATTAAAAACGCCTAATTTAAACGACGTCTAACGCCACTGCGACCAAGCTCGATGGCCGGGCGTGAAAATCAACACGGCTGTTCAAAACTCCAAAAACGAGGTTTAAATGTCCGTTAAAAACGACCGCTGGATCAAACGCATGGCGCGCGAGCATGACATGATCAACCCCTTTGCTGAGAGCCAGGTGCGCCAGGGGGTGATCTCCTATGGCCTCTCCTCCTACGGCTACGACCTGCGCGTGGCGGATGAATTCAAGATTTTCACCAATGTCAACACCACCATCGTCGATCCCAAGGCGTTCGACCCGCGTTCGCTGGTAGAGTTTAAGGGGCCGGTCTGCATCGTGCCGCCGAATTCGTTTGCGCTCGCACGCTCGGTAGAGTACTTCAAAATCCCGCGCTCGGTGCTCACCATCTGCGTGGGCAAATCCACCTACGCCCGCTGTGGGATTATTGTAAACGTGACGCCGCTCGAGCCAGAGTGGGAAGGCTATGTGACGCTTGAGATTTCAAACACCACGCCCCTGCCTGCGCGCGTCTATTCAAATGAAGGGCTGTGTCAGATTGTGTTCTTTGAGTCGGATGAGGTTTGCGAGACGTCCTACAAAGACAAAAAAGGTAAGTATCAGTCGCAACAGGGCATCGTGCTGCCGAAGATTTAGCAGTTCACAGGCAGCTTGTGACTTGCGGCGTTGTTTTAATTATCAAGGAGTGGTCCTGACGTTTTGCGACGCTCGCAAGATACGGAAAAACCCTCACCCACCGCTTCGCGTTCCCCTCTCTCGCACGCAGGAGAGGGCTGTAATTGATTCGATTTTTCCCTCGCCCCCTGGTCGGGGAGGGGGGTGGTGAGCGTGGCGAGCAGGGTGAAGGGCATTGGCGAACTTTTCAGGGCAGGCCTCTAGCGCGCCGCAAGGACGAAACGTTCCGTATGATCAGAAAGGTGATCAAGGGCCGCCTCGGGGAAACGCGAGCGCCGTGGGTTTTGGCGTTACTTGGCGTGATGATTTTCAGCGCGCCTTACAAAGTTTGCGCCGGGCAAGCCGCCAACTCTCATCAAGACGAATACAACAAACGAGACCATAGATACAAGCAAGACCCAGGCAGCCCATTACAGATGTCTCTGCAGTCACACAAGCCTCAACAGACGCAGGCGTCTCAGCCCCCCGCGCAGAACTCCCTGCCGCCTGCCCTCCGCGAAAAGGCTATCCGGTACTCACACATGCAATACGTCCTCTATTTCGGGGGCGTGTCGCTCGAGCTCGCGATTTACGCGGCGCTGTGGCTATGCGGTTTCGGCGAGTGGTTGTGTAGACTTGCGGCGCGAGCTTCCACGAGGCTTTTCGTCCGCTGCCTAATCTTCATTCCCATTTTCTGGATGCTGGCCAGCGTCATCGCGTTTCCGCTCGATTTCTACGGCGGCTACGTGGTCGAGCGCCGCTTTGGTCTCTCCACTCAGGGTTTCGCTTCCTGGATGGGCGACTGGGGCAAGATGCTGGCGCTCAGCGCGGTTGCAGCCATCATCGTAGCCTGGATTCTCTACCGCGTGATTCGGGCAAGCCCCCGGCGCTGGTGGCTCTGGTTCTGGATCATCACGCTCCCGCTCGCCCTCTTCGTCATGTTTGGCGAGCCTTACGTGGTCGAGCCTCTCTTCTACAAATACGTTCCGCTCGCCCAAACCGAGCCCGCCCTCACCGGGCGTATCGAAGCCATGCTTCACCGCGCGGGCGTTCGGATTCCGCCATCGCGCATCTTTGAGATGAATGCCAGTTCGAAGACGCGCGCGCTCAACGCCTACGTCTCCGGTCTCGGCGCCAGCAAGCGCGTGGTGGTGTGGGATACAACGCTCAAGGAGATGACGCAGGATGAAACGCTGGTAATGCTGGCCCATGAAGTGGGCCATTACGTGCTACATCACGGCGTCAAGGAATTCGCGCTGGATGAGATTATCGCGCTTGTAGTTTTCTTTGTGGGTTTCTGGGTAGTGACGGGATCGGTCAGGCGATGGGGCGCGCAGACTGGGATCGAAGATGTGGGCGACTTGTCCAGTTTCCCTCTGCTCATGCTGGTCCTGACCTTGGCCATCTTCCTTTTGTCGCCCGCTTATTGCGCTGTCTCACGCCATTACGAGCATCAGGCGGACAAGTACGGACTTGAGCTGAGTTACGACGTTGTTCCCAATCCCAATGCCGCCATGGTGCGCTCGTTTGAGATTCTGGGCAAAGACGACCTCGCCGATCCAAGCCCCAGCCCATTCATCAAATTCTGGCTCTTCACTCACCCGCCGCTCGCAGAGCGCATCCGCTTCGCCGAAACCTACCATCCATGGACGGAAAGAAAACCAATGAAACTGCTAGGGAAAGGATGAATGGAACGCAGAGCCGCGGCATGGGGGATAGAAGGGTTACTGGTAAACTCCTTTGCGATGCTTAACGTGGAGGACCAGCACGATCAGATGGTCGTCCTGCAAATGAGCCGTTAATCGCTCACCCGGTATTTCCAGAACTCCCGGCGGCCACCGCTCCACCGCTCACTCATAGCGCAACGCCACCACGGGATCGACTTTTGCGGCGCGGCGGGCGGGAATATAACAGGCGAGCAGGGCCACAAGAGCAAGGAAAACGGCAACCCCGGCAAACGTCAGCGGATCGTAGGCGCTTACACCGAAGATAAACCCTTCCATCATTCGCACGGCAGCAGATGCCGCAAGCAATCCCACAGCAACACCTGTGCCGACAATCAGTAGCCCTTGCCCAAAAACCATCTTCATCACGTCGCTGGGCTGCGCGCCCAGAGCCATGCGGATTCCGATCTCATGCGTCCGCCGGGTGGCGGCGTAGGAAACCACTCCGTAGACGCCCACCACTGCGAGCATTAAGCCCAGAATCCCAAGCGCGGCAGCGATGCCCGCTCCCAGATGGAAGTCCAGCAGTCCGAATGGGCTTTCCAGCGCCTCTTCCATGGTCTGGACGTCGAAGACGGGCAGATTGGGAGCGAGGTCGTGAACCTGCTGCTCAACTTCGCGGGCCATTTCTTCCGGCGGTTGAGTGGTGCGGACTTGCAGCGTCTGAATGGCGGAGTAATCCTGCTCGAGCGGAAGATAGAAGTAGGGCGGCGCCTGGTCAATTACGCTCCGGTATTTTCCGTCCCTGACCACACCCACGACCTGGGTCCACGGATTTGACTCGTTATCGAGTTTAAACCGCTTCCCAATAGGATTTTGGTTCGGCCAAAAGCGGCGGGCCATGGCTTGATTGATCACAGCCACGAGCGGCGCTGAATCGCGGTCGGCCTCCGTAAACGCGCGGCCGCGCAGAACAGGAATCTGCATGGTCTCGAAATAACCTGGTGAAACCTGATTATCAAAAAGCCGCGTGGCGGGACGGCCCGGAACGGGCGGTAGGCCTTCGATGTAAATCGCGTCGTCGTTCTCACTTACACTCAAAGGAACGACCGCCGCAAGACCGGCGTATTGAACGCCCGGCAGCGTCCGCACGCGGGCCAGTAGGTCCTTGTAGAATTCCCTTCCGCGCGCTTCGGCATACCCGGCTTGGCGCAGGTTCATCGTGATATTGAGGACGTGGCGCGGATTGAAGCCGAGATTAATGTGCTGAACTTCGGTCAGACTGCGCATAAAGAGTCCCGCGACGATGAGCAGCACCATCGAAGCACTCACTTGCGCCACCACCAGCGCATTGCGTAGGCGATGCCGCCCGGCGGCCACCGTCCGGCTTTCTCCATGCAATGCGTCGCCTGGATGGGCGCGGGCCGAGCGCAGAGCAGGCACGATGCCCACTACAAATCCGGCCCCAATTGTGGCGGCCACCGTGTACGCGAGAACGCGCCAATCAAGGCTGAAGTCGAGCTGATAAGGTATGCCTATATTGAGCTTGATCGAACCCAGAAAGCTGCTCGCCCATATGCCCGCCAGAATTCCAGCGCCACCGCCGAGAAATGCCAGGAGCAAGCTTTCGGTAAGCGCCTGGCGGCTGAGGCGCCCGCGCCCGGCGCCGAGGGCCGAGCGGACGGCCATTTCATGCTCCCGCGCCGTGGCGCGCACTAGTAGGATGTTGGCCACATTGAAGCAGGCCAACAGGAGAAGCAGGATAGCCAGCCCTAGGAAAAGTCCGAAGGCAATAACCAGGCGGTTGTAGTGCCCCGGCTGCGGCTGAGGGCTAAGCCTTGCCTCGCTTTGCGGAAACACGCGGGGCGTCGCGGCCGCATCCGTTTTCGGATATTGCCGGGATAAGCGGCTGGCAATCACGTTCAGCGAGGCCTGGGCGTTTTGCAGAGTTGCCCCGCGCTTCAGTCGGGCGAGCACGAAAAGGTCGTGCGTATCACGCTGTGTGAACCACCCGCTGTTTCCCAAGATGTGAGCCATATTGAGCGGCAGGTAAGCCTGCATATCCACAATGCTCAATAGGCCACGGAATCCCTTGGGCGCGACGCCAACAATCGTCACCGCGTGGCCATCCACGCTCACTTGCTTCCCGATCACTCCGGGATCGCCGGCGAACCTGCTCTGCCAGTACGAGTAGCCAAGAACAAGAATGGGATTTGAGCCAGAGATGTCGGCTTCCGAAGGCAAAATCAAGCGGCCGAGCGCCGGCTTCAATCCGAGCAGCGTGAAATAGTTCCCGGTGACGAAACTGGCCGAGATGCGGTCCACGCGGTGGCCGTCGCTCAGGCCGTCA
>DASZAA010000137.1:0-22997 GCA_035945615.1 Terriglobia bacterium | reverse complement strand
CACAGGGCCGGTGGTGACGCAAATGCACTACGCGCGGCAGGGCGTGATCACTGAGGAAATGGAGTTCGTAGCCAAGCGCGAAACCCTCGCTCCGGAAGTGGTGCGCGATGAGGTGGCGCGCGGGCGCATGATTATCCCGGCCAATATCCGCCACGTGGAGCTTGAGCCGATGGCCATCGGCGTCGAATCAAAGTGCAAAATCAACGCCAACATTGGCAACTCGGCCACAACTTCGGACATTAACGGTGAGGTGGCCAAGCTTCAAACGGCGGTGAAATTCGGCGCGGACACGGTGATGGACCTTTCAACCGGAGGCGACATTCACCAGATCCGCGAAGCCATTCTGCGCTCCAGCCCCGTGCCCATCGGTACCGTGCCCATTTATGAGGCCATCAGCCGCATCACGCACGTGCGCGATCTTACGGCGGAATTGATGCTGGAAGTGATCGAAGAGCAGGCCGAGCAGGGCGTGGATTATATGACCATCCACGCCGGCGTGCTACGGAATTATATTCCGCTCACCCGCAACCGCATCACCGGCATTGTGAGCCGGGGCGGCGCGATCATGGCACAATGGGCGGTCGAGAACCAGCGTGAGAATTTCCTTTATGAGCGGTTCGAAGACATCTGCAAAATCTTTCAGAAATACGACGTCTCGTTTTCGCTTGGTGACGGCTTGCGCCCCGGCTGCATCGCAGATGCGAGCGACGAAGCACAGTTCGCCGAACTGCGCACGCTGGGCGAACTGACGAAGAAGGCCTGGGAGTACGACGTGCAAGTGATGATCGAGGGGCCGGGGCACATCCCGATGGACCAGATCAAGTTGCAAGTGGATAAGGAAAGGGAGTTGTGCTACGAGGCGCCGTTTTACACGCTTGGCCCGCTGGTGACGGATATTGCGCCGGGTTTCGATCATATCACGAGCGCCATCGGCGCAGCGATGATCGGCTGGCACGGCGCATCCATGCTTTGCTACGTGACGCCCAAGGAACACCTAGGCCTGCCGAACGCACAGGACGTGCATCAGGGAATCATCGCTTACAAGATCGCCGCGCACGCAGCTGACGTGGCTCGCCACCGCCCCGGCGCCCGCGACCGCGACGACGCGCTTTCTTACGCGCGCTTCCTCTTCGACTGGAACAAGCAGTTCGATCTTTCGCTCGACCCCGACACCGCGCGATCCATGCACGATGAAACCCTTGCCGACGACTACTACAAAGACGCCAAGTTTTGCTCCATGTGTGGGCCAAAGTTCTGCTCAATGAACACTACCCAGGTAATGGAAATGCACCTGGGCCACACTCAAGCCGAGCGCGAGCAGAAATATGCGGAACTGCTGAGTAAGGTACAAGCGTGATGATAAGCTTGGCCTATTCCCTGGTTATCGAAGCAACCGACAACCCCACCTTCTTTGCGTTTTATTCGCCCGAGCTGAAAAGTTTTGCGGGAGTGGGCGACTCCGTCGAAGATTGCATCAATAGGGCGCGGTGGAGCATGGAAGAGCACGTTTTGATGCTGCGCGAGCTCAGTTTTCCAGTTCCTCAGCCGGTAGTCGATCCAAAAATCGTTATTCGGAATGTTAAGGCTCCCCGGCTTCCCAGGTGGTGGCCGCGGTCAGCCGCATTCTGACCGCAGCCGAGTGTGAATAACGATTGTTTTCGGCTTTCACGCCGTCCGGCTCTAAGTTTCCTGTTGCATTCAAGAACTACGACCGGCCAGAACCCAATGGATCGTGGCTGTCGCCGGACCACACTTTATTCGAGGAGAGTTTTCCATGTTCGAGGGTCAAGTTGCGCTGATTACCGGAGCTTCGAGCGGTATTGGCCGCGCAACGGCAGAGGCTTTTGCCCGCGCGGGCGCTTCGGTAGCGGTGAATTATCTGAAGAATGAGAAAGGCGCGGAAGAAACCGCGCAGGCCGTGCGCAAGTTGGGTCGCGAGGCCATCACAATCAAGGCGGACGTCACCCGCAGCGCCGATGTGAAAGCCATGATGGAAACAACGCTCAAGAAACTGGGCCGCATCGACATCCTGGTGAACAATGCCGGGGATTTGCTGGCGCGGCGCAACTTGCCTGAAATCACTGAGGAATACTGGGATCAAATTATGGCGCTCAATGCGAAGAGCGTATTCCTGTGCTCGCAGGCCATTTGGAAGCACATGGCGGAGCGCAAGAGCGGCGTCATTGTGAACGTGAGCTCCATCGCGGGGCGCAACGGCGGCGGGCCGGGAGCTTCGGTTTACGCCGCTGCCAAAGGCGCGATGATTACTTACACCAAGGGCCTCGCCAAAGAGCTTGTGCCGCATGGCATCCGGGTGAACGGCATCAATCCCGGCGTAATTGCAACCCCCTACCACGAGCGTTATAGCCCTCCTGAGCTGTTCAAGAAGTACGTTTCCACCATCCCCATCGGCAAAGCGGGCACATCGGAAGAAGTGGCGGACGTGATTGTTTTCCTGGCCTCCCCAGCTGCCCGCTACATGATCGGCGAAACGGTGGAAGTGAACGGCGGCATGTTGATGGATTAGCGCCGGCCGAAGCACCTCCTAGAGTACAATCTATCGTATAATGAAGGGAGCGAGGCTGCCTTCACTGTGGCTTGCCCTACTGGAACTTCACCCATGAATCGGCATCTAACCATAGGTATGAAAAGCACGTTATGCGCGCTCCGGCGGCTGCTTTTGCTCCCCTTTGTGCAAGGTCCCGAAGAGGTGCTGGTGGGCGGGCAGGCGGTAATTGAGGGCGTCATGATGCGCTCGCCGCATTCGTGGGCGGTGGCAGTGCGGAAGATGTCCGGGTCAATGGCTGTGATGCAGGAGCACCTTGACCGCCCTTCCGAGAGGCGTCCGTGGCTGCGATATCCCCTGCTGCGCGGCTTGGGGGTGCTCGGCCAGGCGATGGTGCTCGGCATCCGTGCACTGCGGTATTCGGCGCAGGAAGCATTGGACGAGGAAAAACCGGTGATGCCGGGCAACACGGACGCCAATTCATCCAAAAAGAAAGCGGAACTCAGCAACTGGTTGCTTGCCCTGAACGTGATTTTTTCGCTGGCGTTCTTCATTGTGTTCTATAAGTTTTTGCCGCTCTACGCAGCCACCCTGATGCAGCGGCATTATGCCGTGATGCACAACTTTATTGCGTTCAATTTTGTGGATGGCATTATCCGCATGGTGTTGTTCCTGGCGTTCCTCTTCGCGCTTGCGCAGATGAAGGAAATCAAGCGGGTGTTTGAGTACCACGGCGCAGAGCACAAAGTGGTGTGGGCGTTTGAGAAAAACGGCGGCCAAGTGACGCTGGAAAACGCGCGCAAGGCCACACGCTTTCATCCTCGCTGCGGCACTAGCTTTCTGCTGGTTGTGATGGTGATTGCGCTCATCGTTTACCTTTTCTTGCCCTTCCAGTCATTCGCATGGAAGCTGATTGTCAGGATTCTGCTGCTGCCGGTGATTGCCGGCGTTTCGTACGAATTCATCCGCTACGCCGCACGATCTAAAGGTTGGATTTGGCGCATGGCTTCGCAGCCAGGTCTGTGGCTGCAACGAGTGACCACGCGCGAGCCGGACGACCGCCAGCTCGAAACCGCCATCCGCTCGCTCGAAGCGGCCATGGAACTTGAGAAGCAGCACGGCGGGGAGTTGGTAATCTCCTAAAGACCAAGGTTTCAGGTGCCAGGTGTCTCGGACGATGCGGAATCGCTGAGACTGTAAAGCCGGCACGTCGCCGGTGCTACGACCATAATCATGCACTTCTTACAAAAACTCGACGAGACCGAAGCTAAGTATGAAGGTCTCACCGCGCAATTGAGCGACCCGCAAACGCTTTCAGACCCGTCTCTGTACCAGAAGACGGCGAAGGCTCATGCCGAGTTGCGTGAAGTCGTAGAGAAGTACCGACAATGGAAAGAGGCGGAAAAAGACCTCCGGGAAACCCGGTCGCTACTGGAAGCTTCCGCGTCGGACCCCGCCATGAAAGAAATGGCGCAGGAGGAAGTGGAGAAGCTGGAAAAACAGGTAACGGAGACCGAAGCGCAATTGAAGGTGTTGCTCCTGCCGCGCGACCCGAACGATGAGAAGGACATCGTGCTTGAAATTCGTGCCGGAACGGGCGGCGACGAAGCCACGCTTTTCGCTCAGGAGATTTTCCGCATGTACAGCCGCTATGCCGAGTCGCAGGGCTGGCGCGTAGAGGTGCTTTCTAACAGCGTTTCGGGCGTGGGCGGTCTTAAGGAAGTGATTGGCATCATTGAAGGGCAGAAGGTTTACAGCAAGCTCAAGTACGAAAGCGGCGTGCATCGCGTGCAACGCGTACCGGCGACGGAGCAGCAGGGACGCATTCACACATCCGCCATAACCGTAGCGGTGCTGCCGGAAGCGGATGAGGTGGAAATCCAGATCGACCCGAAAGACATCCGCATCGACACATTCTGCTCCTCCGGCCCCGGCGGCCAGTCGGTGAATACTACTTATTCCGCTGTGCGCATTACACACCTCCCTACGGGTATGGTGGTTTCCTGTCAGGATGAAAAATCGCAGATCAAGAACCGCGCCAAGGCCGAGCGCGTGCTGCGCTCGCGCCTGTACGAATTGAAGCTGCAGGAACAGCAGCAGCAAATCCTCGAGGAGCGCCGGTCGCAGATCGGCTCTGGAGATCGCAGCGAAAAGATCCGCACTTACAATTTCCCTCAAAACCGCGTCACCGACCACCGCATAGGGCTTACGCTTCATCAGCTTGACCGCGTAATGGACGGCAAGCTAGATGAGATTATCGACGCCCTCGTCACCTGGCATCAGGCGGAAAAGCTCAAACAGACCGCGTCAAAGAGCGCGAGTGATTCCGCGCCAGTTGCCCGCATCGCTTCGTGATGGTACTTCGTGAAGTTCTTCGCAACGGAGCCCAGAGGCTTATGGAAGGGGGAATTCCTGCATCCCAATTCGCCGCAGAGCTGCTGCTGATGCACACGCTCGGTTGCGACCGCACTGAACTTCACTCGCACCCTGAGCGTGAGATTTCGCTGAACCTCGCGGAGCGGTATTCGACTTTTATTTCTGAACGGCTCACCGGCAAACCCACTCAATATATCACCGGCCATCAGGAATTCTGGGGGTTGGACTTCGAGGTCACGCCTGACGTGCTTATCCCGCGACCCGAAACCGAAGGTTTGGTGGAGACGGTCCTCGATCTTGTGAAACGGCACGACGCTGCCCGCGATGCCGAGCCACGCATCGTAGATGTAGGCACAGGGTCCGGTTGCATTGCTCTGGTGCTCGCTTCGGAGTTGCCGGGCGCGGAAATTGTCGCTATAGACATTTCGCCTGCCGCCCTTCGCGTTGCGAAGAGAAACGCCGCTCGGCTTGGTCTGGCCCATCGCGTAAAGTTCCGGAAAGACGACCTGCTTACAGGCTTTTTGGCAGAAACAGAGCGCGCGTTTGACTTTGTCGTTTCCAATCCACCTTATGTATGTGCCGGCGAATTGGATCAGGTCCAGCGCGAGGTCAAAGAGTTTGAGCCGCGATTGGCGTGGGGAGGTCTTGAGCGCGGTGATGAGGTTTACCGCCGTCTATTTCCACAGGCTCTGAGACTGCTTAAGCCGGGAGGCTACGTGGCAGTGGAAATTGGATATCGACAGCGGGAAGCGGTGGTAGGATTGCTGGGTCCGGAGTGGACTGGAATCGAAGTCCGGCCAGACTTAGCAGGAATCGCGCGCGTGGTCATCGCGCGGAATGCGTTATAGGCTTGTGGGAAAACTGGATTTGTAGCGACGGCCTCTGGCCTCCGGTCTTTACAATTTAAAATCCGACGGCCGAAGTCTAAAGGGGACCCGCTACAAGAAGGGACGCTTGAAGAGACAGGGCCTTTTCATTACGCTCGAGGGAATTGATGGGACGGGCAAAAGCACCCAATTGCGCCTCCTTGCGGCATGGCTGCGCAGGAAAGGTTTGCATCCCCTGATCACGCGCGAGCCGGGTGGCACTCGCGTGGGCGAGCAAATTCGCGGCGTTTTGCTTGCTTCCGCCAACCGCAAGCTCACGGCGGGGGCAGAGCTTTTGCTAATGTACGCTTCCCGTCATCAGCACCTTGAGGAAGTTGTGCGGCCGGCTCTCAGGCGCGGCGAACTAGTTCTAAGCGACCGGTTTAATGACGCGAGTTTTGCCTATCAGGGATCTGGTCGGAAATTGGGTAATGGTCCAGTGCGTATGCTGGACGAACTTGTTTGCGGCGCAACTCAGCCGGGGCTTACTCTTATTTTTGACGTGCCGCCGAAGGTAGCAGGGAAGCGTGCCCGAGGCCGCACGGGAGGACATATACACCGGCGCTTTGAAAATGCCGGATTGCGATTCCAGGCCAGCGTGCGCAAAGGTTATCTTGAAATCGCGCGGCGCGATCCTGACCGAGTGAAGATCGTGCGGGCGGACCGGCCAGTGAATGAAGTGCAAACAGAAGTACGGGGATTGGTGGAAGCATATCTGCGCGGCGCAAGGTTTGTGCCTGACTAAACCGATATGCAAAGTGTTGAAGTAGTCTCTTGCCCTATCATTCTTCGCCGCGCTCAAAATGATAGGGCAAAGAATTCCGACCTCCGCCTCAACACCAGGTTTTGCCGAAAGTTGGTATAAATTCACCCATGGGCTTTGAAACATTCCTCGGTAATCCGGTTGTTGTCGCCAGCCTGCGGGAGATGCTCGCTCGCGGAGCGGCGCCCGGCTCTTTGCTCTTTACGGGGCCCGATGGCGTTGGGAAGCGGACCCTGGCTACAATGATGGCCAAGGCTCTCAACTGCGAACGCCTGAAGGACGATTTTTGCGGTGAGTGCGCGCGCTGCGTGAAATCGGCGGAGATGATTGAGCTTTCGCGCGCGGATTTAGAAAAGCGCCGCGACATTAAAGACGCCGCGCGGCGCGTGGAGGGGTTGCTTTATTTTGACGTCCAGCTGATTGCGCCCATCACACGTTTTATTCTTACTGATCAAATCCGCCTGATGCGGACCGTCGCTTATACGCGGCCATTTGAACTTCCGCGCCGCGTGTTCATCATCGATCAAGCGCAGGCCATTCATTGGCAAGCTGCCGATCTATTGCTCAAGGTGATGGAAGAGCCGCCGAGCACTACGACTCTCATTCTGGTTTGTCCAAATCCCTATGAACTCCGTCCCACGATACGATCCCGCTGCCGCCGCGTTGCATTTGCGCCGGTTGAAAACGCCGTGATCGAAAGTCTGCTCGAAGCTGAGAAGCGGATCCCCGCCGCTGAACTTAAACTGGCCAGCCGCGTGACAGAAGGCAGTGTGGCTGCGGCGAAAGGTTTTGACATAGCGACATACCAATCCCGCCGCAAGCCTTGGATTGACTTCCTGAACGGCATCGCCACGAAGGACCTTCATTCGATGACGACGTCAGATTGGAAGGCCTTGTTCGATTCGACAAAGGCGCTGAGCGAGTACCGCTCGGAACTCGAAGCCACTCTGAGAATCGGCTATGGTTTGTTGAACGATATGCTGTGGATTCTTGAAGGCCTGCCCTGCGAGGGGGTGGTGAATCTCGATCTTACGCCGCGCCTGAAGGTTTGGGCTGCGGAACTGACGATCGAAGGCATCGAGCGGCTTAAAAACGGTCTTGATAACACTTACCGCCTCCAAACACGCAATGTAAATCAGCAACTCGGGTGGGACGCGTTGGCGACGGAATTGATTTAGAACGCCAATGCAGGGCCGCGATGAAGCGCAACTCGTCAGAAAAACCGGAGCAACGCGCGCCGCTTGAGCTGCTCAAGCCGGATGTGATCGAAGGGCTGCTGGCGCGGTTCCGGCTCACACGCCTGTTGCAGCGATTTCCCGAGCGCCCCATGTGGGCGTTGTTTATGTTTGTGAACGGCTTTGTTGCGATTGCGATTATGTCCGGCATCGCAATGCTCTCGCATACGCCGTTCATTTTTCCTTCGCTGGGCCCGACGGCAGTGCTGCTTTTTTATACGCCTTTGGCTCCAACCGCTTCTCCGCGGCACACGATCTACGGCCATGCGATCGGGATTATCTGCGGGTACGCATCGTTGTGGATGGTCTCGCTTCGTCACTCTCCGGCGGCAACGGTAGCGGGCATGAATGGAGCGCGCATTCTGGCCGCCGCGCTTTCGCTCGCTTTGACCGGCGCTCTCATGATTCTGCTCAAGGCGGCTCATCCTCCTGCCGCCGCTACTACGCTGATCATTTCGCTGGGCATCGTGACGCGGCCGTTTTACCTTATTGTGATTGAGATTGCTGTTGTTTTGCTCGTGGCGCAGGCTATCATCATCAATCGCTTGGCCGGACTTGATTATCCTCTGTGGGCCAAACGTCAGGAACAGAAGCCCGCCTCCGGAGACGGCCGGGGCGGTGCGGAGTGAAGAGCCGCGCGAATACGGTTGATGACGTATTCATCGCTGAAGGCACCGTTTATGGAGCGAGAATGGGGCCTCCGCATTTCGCGCTTGCTCAAAGTACGCCTGCGAAGTATAAACAGCATTTGGGGAATACACGGCGCAAACCGCAGCAAGATCAGAGTGCACCCACTCGAGCGACCTTGCCTATGCCCACGGAGATAAAAAAAGATGAACTCCTGGCCCGCATTGCAGATCATGACGCTACAGCCATAGTGGCGCTTTTCGATCAACTTGCACCCTTGCTGCGAGGCATGATTCAGCGAATGATTCCGTCGCCGGACGAGGCCGAGGATGTGCTCGAAAGCCTTTTCCTTCGGCTATGGAAGCCGATGGGGCGCCAAGGACAATCTAAAGAAGGACTGGAAGGGGTGAGTTTGGAGGCGTGGCTATTCATCACCGCGCGTCAGGATGCGGCCGCGCGGCGCCGTCAAGGGCTGCGGCAACCCGGCCTGCGTGTGTCGGTGGAAGAGGGCCTTGCGTCACCCTGGCTTCCGAAGTCCCGTGAAATCGACTTGCTGTCGAGCCGGCTGGATATGGTGGGCCGGGCGCTCGCCCAGTTGCCGAAAGCCCAGCGGCAGATTCTCGATCTTGTGCTTTATGAGGGGCTCACAGAAGTAGAAATCGCAGCGGCGCTCAAGGAGCCGCCGGGGAAGGTTAGGGACCA
The DNA here is from genome assembly GCA_035945615.1 of Terriglobia bacterium. Classification (GTDB taxonomy): domain Bacteria; phylum Acidobacteriota; class Terriglobia; order UBA7540; family UBA7540; genus RH2-MAG17b. The sequence goes on along the minus strand of DASZAA010000137.1, from coordinate 13,922 downwards.
CGTGCGCGCCGCGCTTAGTTTTGTGCGGCAGCGATTGCATACGCTAATGGGGACATGGACTGCAGACATTTAGAAAACACCTACGAACTATTCCTGCTCGGCGTGATTGGTGAAACCGACGCTGCGCGAATTCAGGAGCACGTTGACCGGGCATGTCCGAATTGCATCGGGGGGCTGCGTGAAGCCGCGCTCAGCCTCTTTGCTCTTTTGCAGCCCGTTAAGCCGGTGCTTTCCACTGCCAGGCAGAGATCTCATTTCTTGCAAAGGCTGAAAGAAGCGCAGCACGCCGCCAAATGAGCGATGAAGAGCAGGCTCGTCCGCCGAAACACCTGCGACTGTTGATAGCCGCTATCGTGGTAATTCTGATTGTGATTGCCTTCGCACTTTCCTGGCTCACAATGCCGCGCGTGGCGAAAAAGCCGCGTTCACAAGTGCCAAGCTCGCCCTCAACAGCGAAATAGTCACGGCGGGCGCGGAGATTGTGCTGCCGTATTATGCGCTCGGTTAACCAACAGCCCAACCTTCCGATTTCAAGAATCGTTGGGCCGCCGCATGGCCGGGGAATTTCCGTTCGGACTCGCGGAATTTTGCCGAGTGAATAACACGGCGGTGACGAAACCTTTCAACAGGAAACACAACGTGAAGCATTTCGTGATAAACCACCGACTCAACAACTTCACGGGGTACGCCGGGACGGTCGAGAACGCGGTTGACGGTGATGGTCTCATGCGCCGGGTCGTGATGGCCAAGAATCGTTTGAGATGTTTTGCGGCTCCATCCAATCTGGCGGATTTTCAGCGTGCCTTGAAAGAATTGTTCGTTCAGCAAGCGGAAGATTTCCTCAAGATTGTAGTGGCGTCCCTGAGCAGGGCGCAGACGCTTAAACCCACGCTCGCGCCGCGCGTCATCGATGCGCTTACGGACAGCAGGCGCCATTGTATGGGCAAGGTAACAGGCGCGCGCTTCCCGTGAAGGTTTTCGCCGATAGTACCCCATGATCAGAATTTCGGCCAAAGCCTCAATCACAATGGGTGGCGCGTCCTGGAGGACGTCGAATATTTCAACCTTGTATCCACCATCGTTCTTGCAGATCGTGCTGCGTGGGTAAGCCCACTCGCGGAAACTGACTTCGAATCGAGCGGTCCTCGCGCCGGGACGCAGCCGCCGGTAGACACGCAAAAAAAGCTCCTCGGGGCGAGGCGTAAGATCGAAGGGAAGAGGGAGTTGCGAGGGATTGAATGTTTCGGGAGTATTCATGACGTCTTGAAATTGGCGGATTGCAGGACTGTCTTTGGGTTTCAGACGAATGTTCAGTCGTTGCCCGGCTCTGGGTTCTGCTGGCTCTTTTGCTCCTTCTTGCGCAATTTTTGTTCCTCCCTAATGCGTTTCTTCTCCTCTTTAGCTTCGGATTGGGCGGCTTTTTTTTCCTCTCTGTCGGCTTGTTTTAACTCTCCGAATTTCTTGACTTGGCCGCCATAAGCCGTCGTGGCACCGTCGAGCGTATCCTCCAGATCCGCGATGGCGTTTGCAAGATTCTCTGAATACTTTGTGGCATAAGGGTCCGGTGTCTGCTGCGCGTGTTTAAGCTCTTCAAGCTGGCGTGGAGCGCGGTCGAGAAAATCGCGGAGGCCGCCGCGCATATCTCCATCGCGACTGTATTGGAACTGAATCCAATCCTTCAGTTCGTCGTCAAGGTCAACATATTGACCTAGAACTTCGTTGAGGAATTTACCCATTCTGTACTGTGGGTCCACCGGACGGCTCCGGTAATTCTCAAACGTCAGGAGGCGAATCTGCATGAAGTCCATGTATACCTTGATGCGTTCGCCCGGGTCCTGCGTATCCCGCAGTTTATCAACCTCGCTTTCTGACAAAGACGCCTTCTGCTGCGCTTTCATCACAGGCGCCGCCAGGAACACAAAAATCAATAGCAAAAGAGATCTCCGGCAGTCTTTCATTGGGGCGGTCCTTTGCCGGGATTCTGATAGGCCGGGATCTTCCCCTTCTCTACGGTCGCCCCGGAGGGGGAAGGAGCAGCTCCGGGGAAAAGGCCCACGAGCACCTGAGAGTGCATTTGGTTCAGTGTTTTTAGGGCGCTGTCGACCGGATTGCGGTTGAGATAGAAGATGCGGCGGCGCAGTTGGTTGAGCGCGCGAGTTTCTTCGCGCAAACAAATCTCCAATTGCATGAAACCGTCGGGTTTTTTGGCGGGATTGCGTCCGGTGCTTTTGAGCAGATCCCAGGCATTTCCCATTACGGTAGTGGATTCTGATAACAACTTCTGTCCTTGCGGTATCTGCTGGTGATTGTAGGCATCTGCCGCCTGGCCGACCTCAAGGCGGCCCAGGCGGATCTGGAGCTTCGCTTTCTTCACCGGATTCTTTTCGCGCTGGATGCGCGCCTGTAAATCCGCCGTGGTGTCCTGTCGGCGCGCTTCACTCGCGACCGGAAAGAAGGCAAGGGCAAATACAGCGAAAAGCCACGTGAACTGTATAGAAAACGGGAGTGCGTCAAAACCATACGCGGCTTTCTTTCCCGGCTCGCGCGTGCGCACGGCAAGCCCATCGGGTTTGCCGTAGCTCCTGTACGGGCGCGAATGGATGAGGCGGAACATAGACGCCTATCTTTCTAATTCATGCTCAAGCAATTTGATCCGTTGCTGCGCCTGCCAGACTTGGTTCGGATAGCTTCCATGCGACAAGGAAAGAAACTGCTGATAGGCCGCGATGGCCGGGCGCACGTCGTGAAGCTGGTCATAGCTTGCGGCCAGAAAAAAATAGTTCGTCGCACTGGCCGGAGGCGCTTGAACTAGTTGTTGCAACAGCGGAACAGCCTCAGCGTAGAGCTTCTGAAAATAGAGGCTGGCGGCAAGCCCAGTTGCGACGTCGTGGTCGTGAGGGTTCAGCTTCAATGCGGTTCTGAATTCTGTTTCTGCGCCCGGATAGTTTCTCTCCTGCATGAAGGTATTCGCCAGATCGCGGTGAAGATTTGCATCATCCGGCGCGCTGCCCAAGGCCAGATGATAATACTTTTCTGCGGCTGTGTATTGCCGAAGCAGCGTATAGTCGCTTCCCAAGGCTGCATTGAGACCGGGAAATGATGGGTTCTTCTCTTCGATAAGCTTGAGGTTAGAAAGCGCCCCCTGGCCGTTGCCAAGATACTGTTCAACTGACGCCAGATTGTAGCGCGTCTTCACATCGGTTGGGTTCTCTTCCAGATATTGCTCGAGATACGGAACGGCAGCAGCCTCTTGTTTAAGATTTGCGAGCGCAAGGCCTGTCCCAAGTTTTGCCTGGGCAAGCTTGGGGTCCAGTGCGGCAGCTTTTTCAAAGGCATCCCGCGCCGCAGCGAAATCCTTTTGATTGAACTTCATTTGGCCGAGGAGCAGGAGAGCTTGCGCCGATGCCGGCTGGAGGTGCGCCGCCGTCTGAAACTCTTTCCCGGCGGTGGCTACGTCTCCAGTGAGTTCATACGCATGGCCAGTATAAAAATGCGCCTGCGCATTTCCAGGCTCAATCGCCACGGCTTCTTTTAACTGCGGCAGCGCATCGCCGGGGCGGTTCATATTCAACAGCAAAATTCCCAGATTCAATCGTGCTTGAAATAGCTTTGGATCAATAGCAATCGCCTTTTTATAGGCGTCAACTGCTTCGTCATTTTGGCCGAGGCCGGTGTATGCGTATGCGAGGTCAAACCATGCCGGAGCATAGCGCGGATATGAAGTTAGAAGCGGCTTCAACTTGGTGACGGCCGTCGCGTAATCCTGCCGTTTGATCGCCGATTGCGCAGAGGCCATCAGAACGTTGGGAGATTCTGATCCCGCTGGTTTTGGTTGCTGAGAGAACGCGGCGAATCCCGGCAGGGACAGAAAGACACAGAGAATGACAGGGCGGAACTCTCCGCTGAGCAAGGCCGCCGCATGGAAACGACGACGTATCCACCCATGAGCACTCTTGCGCATAGCACTATTTTACCGTCTTTTCGCTCCGGCGAGAGCCTGGAGATGATGGAGGAAGGGTGTTTCTCTCACGCAAGCTGCGCCGTTACCGTCAAGACCGACATGCGCGGAATGTCCAACTGAATGGTAGGGCCGTTTACGGTTACAGGGTGAGTTTTGGGCGTGATATGGTCTGGGTCGTCGAAGCTATTGCAGGCATTATAGTCATTGTCATGCAGGATCTGTGCTGATCCGCTCGAAGCCGAAGCTCCTCGCAAAGAACATTCAACGCTCATATCCGCATCGTAGCGAGGATTCACGAGACTGAGGATCAATTCTTTATCATTCTTTGAAGCAGAAACTGAAAGCCCGAGAGGTGAACTATCCGATGTCTCCACGCGCAGGGCCGTATTCGAGCGATGAGGCTTGAAAAGGAGGAAAGCATAGTAGCTCGTGGTCCGCACGCAATGTGCGCCCTCGGGACCATCCGTGAGCAGCATCGATTGCAGCACATTCACCATTTGAGCGATGTTACACATATAGAGCTTATCTGCCTGCCGGTTGAAGATATTGAGGCCAAGGCCCGCCGCGACGGCGCTACGCATGGTGCTTTGCTGCCAAAGCGCGCCATACTGCTCGTACTCGTGCATCACCGGACGGTCCCAGACGCCCCACTCGTCCACGATCAGGCCCATCTCCGAGCCGCGGCGGAAGCCGTCGATCAGCGCCCGCTGCTGGACAATGGCTTGCTCCATGCCGTCAAACTTGGCAAATTGCGCGTTCATCGAATCCTGAGTGAACTGCAGAGGCGGCTTATCGCTGTTTTCGTAATAGTGCATGGAAAAACCGTCGGGCAGGCGATACCGGCCCATGCGCTCGAGCACGCCGCGGGACCAATCCAAGTTGTCCATATTGGGGCCGCTCCCCACCAGGAAGGGGCGGGGCCCCGTCAGCTTCTTGCTTCTGCCGAAAGGAAACGCTCGTAGATACGAAGCGAAGCGGCGGAAATTATCCGCGTATTCGTCCGGCGTCATCTCGCCGCCGCAGCCCCAGCTTTCGTTGCCCACGCCCCAAAGACGGATGTTAAACGGCTCATGAGAGCCGTTCGCCGCGCGCTCATCGGAGAGCGTGCTCCCCGACGGGTAATTGCAGTATTCCAGCCAGTCGCGCATTTCCTCAGGCGAGCCGCTGCCCACATTGCCGGCAAAGTAAGGTTCAGCCCCAATCAGTCTGCAAAATCCAATGAATTCGTGAGTTCCAAAGCTGTTATCTTCTACGTATCCGCCCCAGTGGATGTTGACGCGCTTGGGGCGCTTGTCGGCAGGGCCAATCCCGTCGCGCCAATGGTAGTCATCCGCAAAGCAACCACCAGGCCAACGCAACACGGGAACTCCAAGCTCCTTCAAATATTGAACGGTCTGTTTGCGGTAGCCGTTAATATTGGGAATTGGGGAATTCTTTCCCACCCACATTCCTCCATAGACGCAAGAACCGAGATGCTCCGAAAATTGTCCGTGAAACAGTGGGCTGACAGTGCCAATGGCGTCGCCAGTCCGAACCACAATGCGCTGGGGATTGGACGTATCGCCAAAAAGTCCTCCCGGAGCCAACGTAGAGAGCGAGAGGGCTGCGCTGTTCAAAGCAAACTGCCGTCGAGACATTTTGGAACTCACGATTTCGCCTCCATCCTTCCTTTGCAGAGACTGTGGACGCAGGTTAAACGGTTGACCGACCGCAACAGCGGTCTATTCTATATCAGGAAATCTCTTTGATGACGAGGATTTTTCAGATTAATGTCGCCCGCGTGTCGGTAGTCCAGGGGGTAAGAAATCCGCGTTGAGACAGATTCTCCCTCCTCGCACGTGGGCAAAATCGGTATGATAGGAGCTTGTTTTTGAGGAGCCAACCATGCAGAGGGAGTTCCGAATGCAGACGCGTTATGAACCGCTTTGGGCCCTAATCTTTATCTTTGCAATCGTGTGTATTGTGCTGACTTCTGCGCCAGCGATTGCATGGGAGCGGGAACCGCTCTCCGCCTTTCAGCAGCGGCGCGAGCAGCTCGCAAAAGAGACAGCAGACGGAGTCGTTGTTCTCTATGGTGCTGAAGAAACCGACGTTGCAGCAGCCCCTACTCCGTTTCGTCAGAACGAGAATTTTTATTACCTGACGGGATGGAATCAACCTGGCGCAAAGATGATGATCGTTCCGGCCGAAGGCGCCTCGTCTGCGCCGCAGGAGATTATCTTCATCCCGCCGAAGGACAAATCTCAGGAGCGATGGACCGGGCCTCGCCTTGACCCCAAGGCTGCCAACGCATCAGCCGAAACGGGATTTCTCGTGGTGATGAGCACGACGCAATTCCCTTCACGACTTCAAAAAGCCCTCAAACGCTTCCATAAAATTTACACCGAATTGACGCCACAGCCCGAGAGCGGCGAGGAATGCTTTCAGCAGGAGGAGGTAGCCAGCCTGCGCGAGATCGCTCCGTCAGCCACAATGGCCGATTTGCGGCCTCTTGTAACGAGCATGAGAATGGTGAAGTCGCCGGGCGAGATCGCGCTAATTCGCAAAGCGGTCCATGCCTCGGTCGACGCGCAGCTTGCGGCGATGAAGGCGGTGCGCCCCGGCATGTGGGAGTACCAGGCCGCCGCGCTGATTAAGTACATATTTGAGAACGAAGGCTGCGAGTGGCCGTCCTATCCGCCCATTGTGGGCGCGGGCTTCAATTCCACCGTGCTCCATTACGACGACGACTCCAGCCAGATGCAGGCGGGCGATGTGGTGGTGATTGACGCCGCCGGCTCCTACAGCGGGTACGCCAGCGACATTACCCGCACGCTCCCAGTAGACGGCCATTACACGCCCCGCCAGCTTGAGATTTACAACGTGGTGCTGGGCGCGCAGCGCGCCGCTATCGCCGCGGCGCGGTCCGGAGCCTACGTGAGCGGCGCCCATCACCCGGACAGCCTTAACCAGATTGCTCGCGACTACATCAATTCACATGGCCGCGATCTTCAAGGCGGCAGGCTTGGCAAATACTTCATTCACGGGCTAAGCCACCCGGTAGGACTCAACGTGCACGATCCCTTCATTCCCGACCGGCCCCTTGAGCCAGGCATGGTGATCACCATTGAGCCTGGCGTTTATATCCCGGAAGAGAAGATTGGGGTCCGTATCGAAGACATGATCTTAATTACGCCCAATGGCGCCGAAGTGCTTACCCAGAGCTTGCCCAAGCAGCCGCAAGCAATTGAAGACATCATGGCCCAGGGTAAAAAGCAGTAATTGGATTTTCCCTCCTTTGAAAAGCCTGGTCCATGCGTCCCAGCCTGACCTTCCTGCAAACTTCGGTAGGGACTCGACGGAAGCTTTCAATGTGGAATTTGTGAAACCGGCGCGTAGCGAAATCGTATAACAGATGAAGGATTTGTGTTAAACCCCATGACTAGCGCAAATGGAAATCATGAATTGGTGGTCCAAGCTGACCGTTTGCAAAAGCGGTATGGAGTCGTCGAGGCGCTGCGCGGAATGAGCCTGGAAATCAAAAAGGGCGAAGTATTTGGCCTGCTCGGACCGAACGGAGCGGGCAAGACCACCACGATTGAAATTCTGGAGGGCTTGCGCCGGGCGGACAGCGGCTCCGTGCGGGTCTGTGGCTTTGACCCGGCGCGCGAGGCGGCGGGCCTCAAGCAGCGCATCGGTGGTCAGCTTCAATCGACGATACTACCCGACAAGATTCGAGTGGAAGAGGCTCTCCGGCTTTACGCAAGCTTCTATGAGCGCCCCGCGCCCGTGATCGCGCTGATTGAGCGATTTGGTCTTCAGGATAAACGCCGCACTTACTTTGAGAAGCTTTCGGGCGGACAAAAGCAGCGCCTGGCGCTGGCCCTTACCCTGGTGAACGATCCCGAGCTAGTGTTGCTCGACGAGCCGACGGTCGGACTTGACGCGATGGTTCGCCGCGAGATTTACGATCTCATCGAGCAGTTGCGGGCCGATGGACGCACGGTGCTTCTGACGACGCACTATATCGAAGAAGCTGAGCGGCTGTGCGATCGCGTGGCCATCGTTAACGGCGGCCAGGTCGTTGCGCTCGGAACGCCCAAGGATCTCGTTCAAAAATCCGGGCGCGGAGTACGCATGGAGGCGCGGACCTCAAAACTCATTTCGATGGAAAAGTTTCGCGCACTCGATGGCGTCGCCGAATGCCGCGAACAGGGCGGCGCCTATGTCATGGACGCTCAGGTGGTCGCCAAAGCCGTGGTATCGCTGGTGCGTTTACTCGAAGTGGAACATGCTGAATTACTCGATCTGCACATCACGCGGCCTTCTCTTGAGGATGTGTTTGTCCAGATGACGGGAAGAAGGATCGACGACTAAATGGCCACCGTTCGCATTGCAATAATGATCGTCAAAGTTGCCCTGAGGACTAAGGCAGCCCTATTCTTTACCTTCATTTTTCCGCTCATCTTTCTGTTCGCCTACGATGCAATCTTTGCGCGCGGCAACCCCAGTGTTGCCGCCTACCTATTCGGGCCTGTTATTACGCTTCAAATCCTCGGCAGTTCTTTCTTTGGCCTCGGCCTGCATTCAGTGATGGAACGCGAGCGCGGCAGCCTGCGGCGCTACCGCCTGGCGCCGATTGGCCCCGGGACAATGGTGATGAGCAATCTGCTCGCCAGCTATGCCTTGATGCTGCCCACCGTGGCCCTTTTAGTGCTTTGCGCGATTGGCTTCTTCCACATGCCCCTGACTATCAGCATTCCTGATCTCTGGATTCTGGTGACCGTAGGCATGTTTGCGTTCGCGGGCTTCGGCCTCACCATCGCCAGCATCGCCAACACCATGCAAGAGGCGCAGATTTACAACCAGGTGATTTGGCTGCCGCTGCTTTTTCTTTCCGGCGCCACGTTTCCCCTACCCATGCTCCCGCGCTGGGTTCAGCACGTCGCCACGTTTCTGCCCGCAACTTATCTTGTTGACGCATTCCAAGGAGTCATGTCGCAGGGCGAGCGTCTTACGGCGCACGGCGCCGAGATTGTGGTGCTCCTCGTTTCCGGAACCTTCGGTCTCCTCTTCGCCTGGAAGCTCTTTCGTTGGGAAAAAGACGAAGGCATCGAGCGTTCGCGGAAATTGATGGCGATGACATTTGTCGTCCCTTTTATCGTCATGGGTCTATGGATGAACACGCGCACGAACTTTACCGCCTCGTGGTCTAAGACGTTTGCGATGGCCGAGGGGCGGGTTGCAAAAGGTGATGCTCCGGCCTCCCGCCCTGCCCGCCTGGTAAGCGATTTCGACGATGGCGCTTCTTCCACGCGCTTTGGCGCGGGTTGGGCAGTCACGACCGATTCGATGATGGGTGGCAAATCGACGGCGCAGATGAAAGTGGTCAGCGGCGGCGCCGGCGAAAGTAAAGGGTCTCTCATGATTACGGGTAATCTTGCGGGCGGAAGCATGTTTCCGTGGGCTGGCGCGATGTTCTTTCCGGGATCGAAGCCCTTTGCGCCCGCCGACCTTGCCGCTGAAAAGGGGATCAGCTTCTGGGCCAAAGGCGACGAGCGAACTTATATCGTCATGATGTTCTGCAAGAGTCTCGGACCTATCCCGGCCACGGTTTCGTTCACACCCGGCGCTTCCTGGAAAGAATATAAGTTCTCGTTTTCGGATTTCGGAAAGCTTGACCCTCATTCGCTTGAAGGTGTGGCGTTTTCCGCCGCCGGCGCGCCGGGAAAGTTCTCCCTTCAAATTGACAGCGTCGAATTCAGATAGAAGGGCTCCGTCTCCATGAAAGGCGCTCCTTCCAAATCCGCCATGACGCTCGACCGCGTGCTCTCACGGTTCGGCGTGGCTTCGCGCAGCGAAGCTCAGCAGGCCATCCGGAGCGGCCGTCTCAAGGTGAACGGGCGTGTGATCCGCGATCCCGAATTCTGGGTGCGCCCTGAGCAGGATGCGGTCCATCTCGACGGCCGGCGGCTGAAGCCCGCGCGAAAAACCTGCCTGCTCTTTTACAAACCCAAGGGCGTGATCACCAGCCACGGCGACCCCGGAGGCCGCAAGACGGTTTATGATTGTCTCGGCGACACCGGGCAATGGCTGTTCCCGGTCGGGAGGCTCGATAAGGATACGTCCGGGTTGCTGCTGATCACCAACGACACCGAGTTCGCAGATTTCATTACCAATCCTGCCTCTGGCGTGCCCAAGACCTATCGCGTCAAGACCAGCGGATTGCTCCCAGATGACGTGATCGCAAAGCTGCAAGGCGGCATTGAGATGAAGCGCGGCGACTGGGCGCACCCGCTCAGCGTGCGGCGGCTGGAAGATCGCGGCAAATATACGTGGCTTGAAATCGTGTTGACCGAGGGCAAAAACCGCGAGGTCCGCCGGATGATCGAGGCGGTGGGATTCAAAGTGCTGAAGCTGGTGCGCACCGGCATTGGGCCACTGACGCTCGTCGGCATTGAAGTGGGCAAGTGGAGGCCGCTTACCCAAGCGGAAGTCAGCGGCTTGAAACGGACGCGGCGGCGAGGCGCCGCCGCTACAACCGTGTAGCGCAGGGTTTTGCATTCCAGAAACCCTGCGGCTTGTCGTCACGAACCAGGAAAACCCGCAGGGTTTCCAAAACCGGGAAACCCTGCGCTACAAGACTGGCGGCAAGACGACGCTGCTGCAGCCCTCAAGCTTCAAACAATGACTCCACAAATTCTTTCGCATTGAAGGGGAGCAGGTCATCAATTTTTTCGCCGATGCCCGCGAAGAGAATCGGCAGGCCAAGCTCGCGGGCGATGGCCACCACCACGCCGCCTTTAGCCGTGCCGTCGAGCTTGGTCAGCACAATTCCGGTGGCGCCCGCGCGGTCCGTGAATTGGCGCGCCTGCTGCAACCCATTCTGGCCGGTGGTAGCGTCAATCACTAGCAGCACCTGGTGCGGCGCGCCGGGCACTTCGCGCCCCGCGATGCGGCACATCTTTTCAAGCTCCGACATCAAGTTGAATTTAGTGTGAAGGCGGCCGGCTGTATCGACAATCACTAGATCGTCTTTGCGTTTCTTTGCCGCGGCGAGTGAATCGAAAATGACGGCGGAGGGGTCTGAGCCTGATTTCTGCTTGATAATCTCGATGCCGAGCCGCCCCGCCCAGACTTCAAGCTGCTCGATGGCTGCGGCGCGGAAGGTGTCGGCGGCACAAAGCAAGGGCTTGCGGCCCTGCTGAACGTAGTAATTGGCCAGCTTTGCAATGGTGGTGGTTTTGCCCACGCCGTTGACGCCCACCATGAAAATAATTTCTGGCTGCCCGGCCGGAGGCTGTTTGGGCGCCGGGCGCTTCGCGCTAGAGGGATTTTCCAGGGCCGAGAGAATCTCCTGCTCCACGGCACCGCGCAGTTGCTTCGCCTCTGTAAGCTGCCGCCGGTCCACTTGGCTGCGAAGTCGCGCGATGATTTCTTGCGTTGTTTTTACGCCCAAGTCGGCGGTGATTAGCGTGGCTTCGAGATCGTCAAGGACTGCCGGATCGATCTTCTCCTTGCCCTCGACGATCACGTCGATCCGCTCGACCAGTTGCGCCTTCGTGGAAGAGACGGCGTTCTTCAGCCGGTCAAAAAGGCCTGTTTTCTTCTTTTCAGGGAATCCGAAAAGGGTTTGTACCATGATTTGATTGTAGCGTAGATTGCGCGCGGCCCGGCGGCCAGAGGCCGCCGCAACAGCATTAATCCACCAGTCCTTCCTCTTCATACTGCTGCTTAAGCGTAGCGACGACTGCGGGATCAGCGAGGGTGGTAGTGTCGCCGAGCACGCGGCCTTCGGCGATGTCGCGCAGCAGGCGGCGCATGATTTTGGCGCTGCGCGTTTTGGGAAGCTCGGAGGTGAAGAATATATCGTCGGGCCGGGCGAGCGCGCCGATCTTACGCGCGACATGCTCGCGTAATTCTTTCTTCAGATCGTCGCCGGGCTTGACGCCGTCTTTCAGCGTGACAAAGCCGGCGATACCCTGGCCCTTCACCTCGTGCGTCTTTCCGATCACCGCAGCCTCAGCTACGGCCGGATGGTCTACCAGCGCGCTTTCCACCTCAAACGTGGAGATGCGGTGGCCGGAGACGTTCATCACGTCGTCTACGCGACCGAGAAGCCAGAAGTAACCATCTTCATCGAGCTTTGCGCCGTCGCCCGTCAGGTACTTACCCGGATAGCGCGACCAATATTGACGCTCGTAGCGTTCGGGGTCTCCGTAAATGGTGCGGAACATTGCCGGCCACGGGCGCGTGAGCACCAGGTACCCGCCGCCGCCCGGCCCCACCGCCGCTCCCTTTTCATCCACAATTTCAGCCGCAACGCCCGGAAAAGGTTTGGTGGCTGAACCAGGTTTAGTGGCGGTCACGCCGGGTAGCGGCGTAATCATAATCATGCCGGTTTCTGTTTGCCACCAGGTATCGACTACCGGGCATTTCTCGTGGCCGATGTGCTTGTGATACCACACCCACGCTTCTGGATTGATCGGCTCGCCCACCGAGCCGAGCACGCGCAGCGAGGAAAGATCATATTTTGCCGGCCACTCGGCACCCCAGCGCATGAACGTGCGGATGGCCGTCGGCGCGGTGTAGAGGATGTTGACGCCATATTTGTCCACCAAGTCCCAGAAGCGGCCGCGGTCGGGATAATCTGGGCTGCCCTCATACATCAGGCTCGTTGTGCCGTTAGCGAGTGGGCCGTAGATGATGTAGGAGTGTCCTGTGACCCAGCCGATATCCGCCGTGCACCAATAAACGTCGCTTTCCTTCACGTCAAAAATGTAGCGATGTGTCACGGACGTGCCTAGCAGATACCCGGCCGAGGTGTGCACCACGCCCTTCGGTTTTCCGGTGGTGCCGCTGGTGTAGAGGATGTAGAGCAGGTCTTCGGAATCCATCGGCTCGGCCTCGCAGCGGTCCGAGGCAGAATCGATCGCCTCATGCCACCAGACGTCGCGGCCTGCCTGCATGGGGCAGTGCGCGCGGTCGCCGATACGACGAAGCACTAGGGATTTTTGCACGGAAGGCGCGCCCTTGAGGGCCTCGTCCGCGTTGGCCTTGAGCGGCACCACGTTGCCGCGCCGCCAGGCGCCGTCCGCCGTGATGAGCACTTTCGCCTGGGCGTCATTGATGCGCTCTCGCAGCGACTCCGCCGAGAATCCGCCAAACACCACGCTGTGCGGAGCGCCGATCTTGGCGCAGGCGAGCAATGCGATAGGCAGCTCCGGCGTCATGCCCATGTAGATGGCCACACGGTCGCCCTTCTTTACGCCGAGCGTTTTGAGGGCGTTGGCGCACTTGTTCACCTCGCGCTCGAGCATGGCAAACGTCAGCACGCGCGAATCGCCCGGCTCGCCTTCCCAGATGATCGCCGCCTTATTGCGGCGCTCCGAAGCGGCGTGACGGTCAACGCAATTGGCGGCGACGTTCAGCTTGCCGCCCACAAACCATTTGGCCCAAGGCGCTTTCCACTCGAGCACCTTGTCCCATTTCCTGATCCAATCGAGCTTTTCCGCCTCCGCCGCCCAGAAAGCTTCCGGGTCTTTGGCCGTCCGCTCGATCGCCTTCGGGTCCGCCCAATTGGCCTGCTTGCGGAAAGCCTCGGACGGCTTGTAGATGCGCTTCTCTTCGAGCAGCGCCTCCAGCCTCTCGTGTTGTGGTTCTGCCTGATTTGCCATGAATCAACCTCCCGGATTTGTGATTGCGCGCGGCTACAGCATATTAGCCGCGGTTGTCACGCAGGTGCTAAAGCCCGAACGGAAAAATTATAATGGCCTTTAGACGGGGAGGGTAGCGGTTTCTACAGATTTGGAATGCGGCAGCGAATCTGCCGCTGTTCATAGCTTTGCTGGTATGGCGGCCAAAACTTATAGAGGTCACTGCACCAAACTAGTCTGAGATGGAGCACTGCCAGGGTCGCACTCGGATGAGAGGGAGATGGGGAGACCTAAGGAGAACTGCAGGTATGCTGTAGCGGGGGGGG
>DASZAA010000136.1:0-2666 GCA_035945615.1 Terriglobia bacterium | reverse complement strand
GAGCGCGCTCGACTGGAATCCCTAAAATATCTGCCTGAAATTGGCAGAGGAAATCATTGCGTGTCGCGCCGCCATCCACGCGTAAGACGCTGGGCTGCATCCTTGAGTCGCGCGCCATGCACTCGACCACATCGCGCGTCTGATAGGCCATCGATTCAAGCGCCGCGCGCGCGATAGCGTTGCGGCCTGTCCCCCGGGTTAGACCTACAAGCGTTCCGCGCGCGTAAGCGTCCCAATACGGCGCGCCCAGACCTACAAAGGCCGGGACGAAATAAACCCCGCCTGTGTCAGGAATGGCCTGTGCCATGGCCTGCGTGTCGGCGGCGTCTTTGATGATTTTGAGTTCATCACGCAGCCACTGAATGCTGGCGCCGGCGATAAAGATGCTTCCTTCGAGGGCGTAATTCGTAGTTCCGCCGCGCTGCCACGCTACAGTGGAAATGAGCCCGCTTTCAGAGCGGGCCACGCGCGAGCCAGTATTCATCAGCAAAAAACAACCTGTGCCGTAAGTATTTTTAACGCTGCCCGGTGCGAGGCAGCCGTGCCCAAAGAGCGAGGCTTGCTGATCGCCCGCGACACCCGCAATCGGGACAGGATGGCCCAGCAGTTTCGTCTCCCCCAGGATTCCGCTCGATGGCAAAACATGCGGCAGCAGAGACTCAGGGATGTGGAAATAGCGCAGAATTTCGTCATCCCATTTGAGCGTGTGAATGTTGAAAAGCAGCGTGCGGGAAGCATTGGAAACATCGGTCGCGTGGACCTTTCCGTCCGTCAGCTTCCAGATCAGCCAGCTATCGATCGTTCCACATGCCAGTTGATTATGTTCGGCGCGGCGGCGCGCATCGGGGACGTTATTGAGCAGCCAGGCGATCTTTGTGGCAGAAAAATAGGCGTCCACCACCAGCCCGGTTTTTTCGCGCAGCGTCTCGCCGAAGCCCTCTTTTTCGATGCGCGCGCACTCGCCCGCCGTCCTGCGACACTGCCAAACAATGGCATGAGAGAGCGGCTCCGAAGTCTTGCGGTCCCACAGTACCACCGTCTCGCGCTGGTTGGTGATTCCAATGGCCGCGATTTCTTCGGGCGCGGCTCCAGCCTCGCGGACCACTTGCTCCGCTACGCGCCGCTGCGAATCCCAGATTTCCAGCGCGTCGTGTTCCACCCATGCGGGCTGCGGATAATATTGCTTAAATTCGCGGCTCGAGACGGCCACCGCCGCACCCGCGCGGTCAAAAAGCAACGCGCGAGAACTTGTGGTGCCTTGATCGAGAGCCAGAATATAACGCTTGCTTTTCATCTATGCCTCCGCAGTAGACCAAGCGCAACTAGAATGAAGAATTCTATATCATTTTTGCGTGGCAGATTGAGGCCTTAATCTACAACTTTCAGGGATTATAGGTTTGCGGTAGCATGAGTTGTTGCGGCAATAGAGGCTATCCCGCAACGAGGTTGCGATGCGTAAGCACTCGGATTCCATGCCGGGTTTAAAGCGGATATTGTCCGGTATCCTTTTCAGCCTGCTCGCGCCCTGTTACGCATGGTCTCAGACCGCTTCCTCAATACCACAAACCCGACCCCAGAATCACCAGACAGGCAATACCAACCTTCCTGCTATCCAAATACAATCGCCGTTGGTTGTGGCGCCGGTTACGGTGATCGACGCTTCCGGCAACCTTGTTGAAAATCTCAAGATGAGCGATTTCAGTGTGCTCGATGACGGAGTCCCGCAATCTATTACTCGTTGCGAGCTAACGATGGAACCCGTGGCGGCGGTCATTGTACTTCAGGCCAATGATAGCGTTGCGCCATTGCTCGACGAGGTTCATCCACTGGGACCGCTTTTTTCGGACCTGCTCTTGGGCGGCCCTGGGCAGGCCGCCGTCGTCACTTACGCTGATAAAGTGCAAGTGGTTCAAAGCTTTTCAAGCGATCCCGCAACGCTGGCAACTACGTTACGACGTATTTCGGCAAATGGCGGAAAGGCGCGATTGAACGATGCGCTTGAGCGCACCGTCTCGATGCTGGCCGGGCGAAAGAGGCCGGAACGGCGCGTGATTATTGTGATCTCGGAAGGGTTTGACCGCGGGAGCGCAACCAGCGCCGCTGAAATCGTTCGCGCGGCGAGTGAATCGAACGTTGAGATTTACGGGCTTCGTTTTAATCTCGCAGAAACAACCTTCAAACAAGATGAAACCTCCGGGATGTTTGATCACACGCTTTCGACCTGCCCGCCGGGTCCTCCAGGGACTCCTGTGATTGCTTGCGGATTTCGGCTTAACCTTATGCCATTCGCCATCTTGGCGCTTCAGACGGGCGCGAAAGAAATGCGCGCGAATGTGTTGCAGCAATATGCGGGCTATACGGGCGGGGTGGTTTACACTCACGCAAAGAAACGATCCTTGCAGAATCAACTGCAAAACATCGCGCTCGATATCAATAGCCAGTATATTCTCACCTACGTCCCTAGCACTCCAAAAGAGGTTGGTTTTCACCCGATTCAAATTGAGGTATCCCGGCCCGATCTTGAGGTGCGCACCCGTGCCGGATACTTTTACGGGGCAGCCGCTAATTACACCGAGCGCCATTAAGTCGGCGACGTTCGTTGGCTGTAGCGGCGGCCACCCGCCGCCCGGGTTTTAAAATACCGCGGCCGGGGGCCCCCGCTACAC
>DASZAA010000135.1:0-5565 GCA_035945615.1 Terriglobia bacterium | reverse complement strand
CATGATGGAAGACAAATTCGCCGCCGTGAATTGGAAGGTCAGAATTCCGCTTCCCTGGCCGTTGAGCGCGAAGGATTGAAGAACTGAGTCGCTTCCGCCTCCGGTGAGACCGTTTAGACCCACGTCAAGTTGAAAACCCCCAGATCCGGTGGCCATTAGGCCCTCCCAAGCCACATCGCCCGTGAGTACATTGCTGCCATTAATAGTAATGGACAAAGGACCTGATGTGGGATTGAAAGTCGCTGCCGACCCTGACCAGCCGAGATTGAAAGTCGGGAAGCTCACCGGCGAGGTGCTGCTGTTGACCGCTTCGGATGGATCCGTCGCTAGGACGCTCAAGTTGCTAAAGGTCACGTCCTGACAGCCCGAAGACGAACTTGTACAATTACTGGATGCAATCGGGGTAAAGCTGATGAGTCCCGCGATCTGGATGCTATCAGCCTTAGACGTCACTGAAGCCGCCATCATCACTACCGCAACAGCGGCAATGAGACTCAGAAGCTTAAAGCTCCTTACCATATAACTCCTCCTTAGATTGATCATTCCCCCCAGCGGCTTGCGGCACGCCAGTGTCACCATTGTTGGTTGGCTCTTGGCATTGTCCCCTCGCGCGAGTTCGAAAACCCGCCCGCAGCAGAGCCTGGATTTAGTTATAAAAGAGGAAAAAAAAGTGCTTTCCCCTCCTCAAAAGACCACCAAGCTCCCCATCTCCACGAACAATTTCAAAGAGGAAGCCATGAATACTTAGGCAATTTTAATTCCAGTTGAGGGTGCGCCTCAAAGAGTGTGTATCTTGCTTAAAAAGCTTTAGTTATTGTCTTCAGTTACCCGGAGGGTAATGCCTCAACGTCAAATTCCAAGGTTCCTTTTGGGGGGAAATCCTCGCCACAAGTGGAAAGTTCTTTCCACTCCGAAGAAAACGTTGGGATATTTTTAATAATTGCATAACTTCTGTTTACACAGATGTTTACCCACTAAATAACGGTATCTTTGACGCCGCGAAGTACCTTATACTTGCGTTTGCCAAAACGTGGCGCATAGCGTTCAGACAAACATTTTTCGAAGAAAATAGCCTACTGTGCTTGCTGGCTTCTTCCGGACAAGTGACGACTGGCAACTGTGACTGGCGCGCCAAATTTATGCCCCAACAAAATGTGCTTCGACAGGGACTCGGCCTTTATGGCGCGGCATCGGTGGTTGCGGGGACGATGATCGGAACCGCGATTTTCGTGGTTCCCTCGATGATGGTTCGCCAAGTGGGTTCCCCGGGCCGTGTGCTTGAGATATGGGCAATGGCCGGGGTTCTGAGCCTTTTCGGCGCGCTCGGCTATGCGGAGCTTGGGGCCGCGCTTCCCGAGGCTGGAGGCGAATACGTCTATCTTCACCGCGCCTACGGGCCGGGCATTGGTTTTCTTTACGGCTGGACCCAGTTTGTGGTTGCCAAAACAGCCTCAATTGCCGCTATTGCGACCGGATTTGTGCTGTATCTTGCCTATTTCTTTCCCGGCTTGGCGGGCACGCTCTGTCGTATCCCTATTGCCGTCGCCGAGCATCAAGCAACGCTCAATTTAACGGGCCTTCAGGTGGCAGCGGCAGGCATGATCGCGGCGCTCTCTATCATCAACGTTTTCGGCGTGCAGGGCAGCGGCGCGCTGCAAACGGTGTTCACCGCAGCCAAACTCGCCGTGCTCGCGGCGCTTATCGTGCTTGGCCTAACGATAGGCCACGGCTCATGGTCGAACCTCACCACCGCGCTCGGAGCGGGCGGCGCGGTGAAGACCGCCGCAGGCGGATTTGGTTTGGCAATGGTCTCCGCTTTGTGGGGCTACGACGGGTGGAACAATCTCAGCATGGTGGCGGGCGAAGTCCGCAAACCGCAGCGCAACATTCCCGCCGCGCTCATCGGCGGCACGCTGCTCACCCTTGCCGTCTATCTGCTGGTAAATGTCGCCTACTTCTTCGTGCTCACGCCTTCCGAAGCTGTGGCCACCAGCGCGATTGCAGCCACGGCGGCGCGCCACTTTCTAGGAGGCGTGGGTGGGACTTTTGTCGCCGTGGGCGTGCTCATCTCTACTTTCGCCACGCTCAACGGCTCCATTCTCTCGGGTTCCCGCATTCCTTATGCGCAGGCGCGGGACGGCCTGTTTCCCGCGGCGCTCGCCAGCGTCCACCGCCGGTTTCGCACGCCCGCGATTGCCATTCTGGCGCAGGCCGTTATCGCCGGAATCTTCGCTTTAAGCGGGAGCTACGAAACGCTCTACACCAAGGCCATCTATTCGGAATGGGTGTTTTACGCGCTTACGACGGGCGCCCTTTTCGTCCTGCGGCGGCGCGAGCCTTCGCTCGATCGTCCATATCGCACGTGGGGCTATCCGGTGGTGCCTGCCGTCTTTATTGTTCTTGCGGTATTGTTGCTGCTGAGCACGTTTTTCACCAGCCGGACGGACGTGATCTGGTGCTTCGCGTTGATTGGCAGCGGCATTCCCGCTTATTTCCTCTGGAAGCTTTGGAAAAGCAGGCGAATGGCCTCATGAATATTCAGAAAAACGTTGACCAGGTGCGGGAACGTATGGCTGCGGCTTGCGCGCGCTCCGGGCGGCGACAGGACGACGTCCGGCTGATTGCAGTCTCAAAAATGTTCCCTGCGGAGCAAATCCGCACGGCCTACGCAGCGGGCCTGCGCGATTTCGGAGAGAATCGCGTGCAGGAAGCCGCTGCTAAGCGGCTCGCGCTTCAGGACCTCGACATCACCTGGCACTTGATCGGGCATTTGCAGAGCAACAAGGCCGCTCGCGCCCTCGAACTATTCGATTGGATTCAATCAGTCGATTCTGCCGGTCTAGCAGCGAAGCTGAACCGCGTAGCTGCGGCTACCGGGAAGCGGCTCCCTATTCTGCTGGAAGTGAACTTGGGCGGCGAAGCGAGCAAATCCGGGGTGGCGGAGGAAGAAGCGGCTTCCGTAGCTATGACCCTTCATGAGTATTCAAACCTTGATCTGCGCGGCCTAATGACAATCCCTCCGTTCTTTGAAGATCCTGAGCAGGCGCGGCCTTATTTTCGCCGTCTGCGTGAGCTTGCGGAGAAGCTCCGCGGTTCGGGAGCAGGCGACATGACGGAGCTTTCGATGGGCATGAGCCACGATTTTGAAGTCGCCATCGAAGAAGGCGCCACCATGATCCGCGTCGGAACGGCGATTTTCGGGGCGAGATGAAAGTCATTTGAGTGGGTGGCCATCTCTGACACGGCATCGCCGTGTCAGAGATGGCTACCAGCTACCACTTTGCTCCGTGGAGCGAACAATGATGGAGGAACTAGTGGTTACAGTAATCCTCGGGGCAGGCGCCAGCCGCGACGTATCGTACGCCAAAGGCGAATGCTTCTTACCCAGCGATCACGGACCACTGATGCCGTCTCCCCTTGACAGCGACTTCTTTGACTTACTCCAGCGTTTCGAAGCTCAGGCGCGGGATGGAGAAGTGAAGAAAGCGATGCGACGTATCCTCGATAGAGTATTCGAATGGAGAGGCGAGCCGATTTGGCAGTCGATGGAAAAAATATTCTACAGCTTGCATGTGAGCGCAGCGCTCGAGCAACGGCTCATTGCTCCACAACGGGGTGATCTCGTAAGAAACTTGGTAAACGAGTTCTTGCTGTCCATTCGGGCGCTGCTAAATGAAGCGCACGGGACAAGGCCTTGCAATAGGCACGCGATGCTCCTTCAACACCTTTACAAGAATGACGGAATCATAACTTTCAACTACGACTTTGTCGCCGAGCGCGCGCTCGCGCAATTACATGGACACGTCAGCAACAATAAAGCCTTCGGAGATTGGTTTTATGGCTTCAGCGATCGGCCTAATGCCCCCGCGGAGATTCCGACGCTGTATAAACTTCACGGTAGCCTGAACTGGGAGTTGGAAGAGGATTGCCAGGAGGTATTGCAAAATGCCAGGAAGAATTGGCCCAAAACGTGGAATGATTTCGACAAAGAGCTGGAGTACTTGCCCAAACAGAGCGGTGGATATCATGCTGACGGATGCCAGCAGCCACCCATCCTGCTTCCCTACTGGGATAAACGGGTCGAAAAGGGCGTATGGCTGAAGATATGGAAAGCAGCAGCGGAGCAGCTTCTGCGTACACACAGTCTGATCGTGTGGGGCTACTCTCTCCCAACGACTGACTTAAAGGCAAGAGAGTTGCTAAGGCTCGCCTGCCTATCATCAGAGGCCAATCTTACGAAAGTCGCCGTAATTGATCCATCGCGTGACACCCGGGATCGCTGGCGCAGCATGTTCGTCAGGAAGCAATTCTGGGGATTTTCGGATTATGACGAGTTTCAACACTTCCTGTCACGATATCACAACAATCTGGGCCCCTTCCGCACGCCCTAAAGTTCATGATGATGGGGAAAGGCCCACGGTCAGAAAAACACTGACCGTGGCTACCAGTTGATCGTGTGGTTCGCTGGAAAGCCTCTATGATCTTTGCTGTTGTTTTAGTTCTCGTCGTTGCCGCGTTGCTGCTCACCTCCATTCTCCGCTCGCTCAAACTGAAAACACACGACGACTTCATGGTGGCGGATCGCGGGCTTTCCGCCATCGTGCTGGTGTTCACGCTGCTGTGCTCGTGGATCGGCGCGGGCAGTCTGTTTGCGGGCGCGGAATTCGCGGTGCGCCAGGGTCTAGCGGCGCTTTGGTTGCCGGCGGGCGGCTGGGCTGGCCTGATCCTGATTTATTTCATCGCTGGAAAAGCCCGCGCCTTCGCCCAATACACCGTGCCTGACCTGCTTGAGGTCCGTTACAGCGCGGTGGCGCGAGTGCTGGGCACGATCTGCATCATCATTTCGTATACCGCCATCGTGAGCTACCAATTCCAGGGCGGCGGGCGCGTTCTGAATCTCGCGTTTGGCGTCAGCCAGACGAAAGGCACCGTCATCCTCGCGGTTTTCGTGATTCTCTTTACCGCACTCGCAGGCATGTCGTCGGTGGCCTATTCGGACCTGGTGATCGGCATTATTGTCACTATCGGATGTCTGCTCGCGCTGCCCGTTTTGGTCGTGCACGTAGGCGGCTGGCGAGCGGTGCGCGCGGCGCTTCCGGCGGACCATTTTACGCTGCGCGGCACGCTCTCGTGGGCCGACATTCTCGGCTATTTCTTTCCTACGCTCATGTTGATGATCGGCAACCAGAGCACTTATCAGAAATTTTTCTCCGCCCGCAGCGAGCGCGATGCGCGCCTTTCCGTGCTCGGATGGGTCTCTGGCACGGTGGTGCTCGAAACAGTGATCGTGATACTGGCAATGGTGGGCGGCGTCCTCTTCCTTCCCGTAATTGCTTCGGGCAAGCTTCCAGCCTGGGGCATTGTGCCCTATACGGCGCGCCACGGTCTCGTTCCCTGGGCGGGCGCTATTTTCCTCGGCGCGATTTTTGCCAAGGTCATCTCCACCGGAAATAACTTCCTGTTTTCGCCCGCTACCAGCGTGGTGCATGACCTCTTCCAGCGGTTTCTGATGAAGAAGTCGAGCGACCGTGCGCTGCTGCTGCTCTCACGGATCGTAGTCGTCGC
>DASZAA010000134.1:0-3240 GCA_035945615.1 Terriglobia bacterium | reverse complement strand
TGCGCTGTCGAGCAATGTAACGCTGGGGAAATGCTCATGTCAAGCAGAAAATACAACAGATTGTGGTATCCCTGGGAGAAAGACCCTAGATATAGCGGAAGTGATTTTTAATCTTTCAGATAGACCAAGGCAGGAAAAACGAATTCTCTTCCTTCAAAACTACTTCTTGAACAACGCCTCGAAGGCGGCGCGGGGATTGTCGGGACGCGAAGCGCCGGGCGAGGTCTGGCGCTCAAGCGTGACCCGAAGCTTATAGTAACCGCACTCATTGCGAGCGTCTTTTTTGGGAATACGCGCCGTAATGGGCTGGGTGCATTCGAAACGCGCTGAAGTGTCAAAGTGGGCGCATTGCTTGCAACTGTGCAACTCAAACCCGCAATGGGGACAGCGACCGTTGAAATCCACTTCAGCCGGCAAAATCTTGCCGCAACCGGCGCAGCGCGAAACTTGATGCGCGTCGGGGAATTTGGGAGTTTTAGGTCCGAAAGTCTCCGGCTTCGGCTGTGGGCGATTTTCGGAGCGCGTGCGCGGGGAATCCTCGTAACCGCGTTGCCGGTATTTTCTATCCATAAAGGTCTTTCGAGGGAAGGAGCCGGGAAACATCCAGATAACTTGCAACCCTCACAATGCAGAACGGCGTAAATCGTCGACGGCCGCCTGCTGTAGCGGCGGGCAAAACCTGTAAGGGGCCACCGGATTTTAATAGTAAAGACCGGCGGCTAAAGGCCACTGGTAAAGAAATGCTTCCACGCGCACACTCAGAGCATGGATGCTATAGCGCACGTAAAATCGCCGCTGAAATCATGCCTGGAGGAGCGTGCGCACAAAACTATTGCTTCGGCGCACTGCCAAGCGACCGGATGTAGAGCACTAAATCCTGAATCTGGCTTGCCGTCAGCTTGCTGCTGAAAGCAGGCATTTGAGTGCCTTTTTTGCCGTTGGTGATGGCATCGGTAATTTCGGCGTCCGAATGCGCCGCCTGCCATTTCTGGCTGGTAAAGTCCGGGGTATGAATAGCAGCATAACCTTTGCCGTCCATTCCGTGGCACATCACGCAGTGTTGAGATTGGAAAAGTTGTCCACCCTCCTTCGCCGTTCCTTTCGCGGCAAAGCCAGGGATGGCCAAGGCCATGGTCATAAGTGCCATTGAAGCAATGGAAACAATTCGAAGCTTCATTTTCACTCCAGAAGTAAACATTTAATGTCCCCCCAGCCGCGATAGTACAGAGAGGTCTGGCAAAAATCAAGTTAACAAAGTGTCATTTTATGCGTGGTGAACGGTCAAGCTCGCCCAGCATGGCGCTCACAACACGGCCTACGATTTCCAGACTGGCAGGGCTGCAGTGATCGAGCGTGTCCCCGGCCGAGTGCCAATAGCTGTTGTCCGGCCCGTAGTCGAAGTCAATAATGTCCACGGCCGAGACACCCGCCTCAACAAAAGGCGTATGATCGTCACCAACCGCCAGGGATTCGCCTTTAAGGAAATAGCGCGAGTAGCCCTGCCGGTCCGCCGTCTTGAAGAGAAGATTGTTCAGCCAGCCCGTCGAGTTGTCATCCCGGCGGATGTCGAGATTCTTATCGCCGATCATGTCCACCAGAATCATCGCTTGGATGCGGTCGAGTTCGCCATCCGTCGCAAGCTTTTGCTCGAGATGGCGGCTGCCATAAGTTCCATCTGTCGAAGACATTTCTTGTTGAATCGCCTCTTCGCCGTCAAAGAAGACCAACCAGGTGGCGAATTTGTATTTGTGGCTTTTGCACAAGTCCCGCCCCATTTCCATCAGAAACGCCGCGCTCGAGCCCCCGTCGTTCGCGCCCACAAAGTGGAAATCTTTGAAGAGCTTGGTATCGTAGTGGCCTGCCAGCATAACGACAGACTGCCTCTCGCCCGGAATCTTGACGATGATATTGTCCATGCCGATGTTGCCCATGGGCGTCGGCGCTGTAAATGTGTCTTGCTCCACCACGCAGCCATCTGCCTGCAGCTCATGGATGATCCACTGGCGGCTTTCGATCAGCACCTGTGACCCCGGCGGCCGCGGCCCGAACGCCACGAGATGCCGTATGTCCTCGTAAGCCCGCTGCCCGCTGAAGGCGGGCGCGGATTGCCCTAATAGGCCCGAGTGGCCCGCTTGGGCCTGAAGACCTGCGGCAAACGCGGCAGGAAGCAATAAGACCGCCACGGCAAGCAACAGCTTGTCCCATTTTTGAGTCATTTTGTAGATCACAGCGTCGCGCGGTTAGGCAGCTTGCATTCTTTTCTTTTTCCGCCTTACCCACACGAGCCAGGAAAGCAGGATGCTCAGCATGTAGAGCGCAACCAGAGGAATCCAAACAATAAAAATAGAAGCCAGGTCGTTTGAAGGAATAATTGCGGCTGAAAGCACCGCCGTAACGAGCACGGCATAGCGCAGGTTTTTCCAGAGAAACTTGGGCGTCACAATCCCAAAGACCGAAAGGATCAGAATGACAACGGGCAACTCGAAGATCAGCCCCACTGCTACGATGATCTGGATCGCCAAATCCCAATACTCATTGATCGTGATCATGGGCGTGAAGCTGTGAGCGAAATTGACCAGGAATTCGAGCGCGGCAGGAAAGGCAAACTTCCAGGCAAAAAAGCCGCCAGTCAGAAAAAGGCTGCTGGTAAAAATAATGAACGGCCAGATGTAACGTTTTTCGTGCTTATAGAGGCCGGGCGAGATAAACAGCCAGATCTGGTAGAGCACGTAGGGGCACGCCAGGAAAAGCCCGCCCACTAGAGAAAGTTTGATGTAGAGATTAAACGGGTCAACCGGGTTGGTGTAAACCAGGTTCTCGTGCAGGTGAAGCTTGGCTAAGGTGTTGGTCAGCGGCTGGGCGAGCAGGCCATATATCTTCTCGCGGAAGTAAAAGCAAATGGCCGCCGCGACCACAATCGAGATGATGCTGTGCATCAACCGCTGACGCAATTCCTCGAGGTGCTCGAGGAACGACATCTGCTTACCGTTGAGTTCTTCCTCAGGACCGGGTTTCGGGTTCTTCAGGGGTGGGGATGGTACTATCGTGCCCATAGGCTGGCGCCGGCTCGTCGGCTCTTTCTACCTCATATTTATCAATTTCGAGCGTCCGTTCGACGACATGATCGACAAGATGTTGTTTGTCTAACTCGAGGTTACGTATTTCATCTTCGAGGGAAAACCGCAACTCGTCGCGGGCGCGGCGCAACTCACCGAGGCCTTTGCCAAGCACTTTGGCGAT
>DASZAA010000133.1:0-6546 GCA_035945615.1 Terriglobia bacterium | reverse complement strand
AATATCCTCTTTAAGGGCACGACCCCGCCGGGCGATGTGGCTGCGATCGTGATTGAGCCGGTTCAGGGCGAGGGCGGCTACGTCGTGCCACCGAAGAGCTTTCTCCGCCGCCTGCGCGAAATTGCGGATCGCCATAGCATTGTGCTGGTGTTTGATGAAGTGCAGTGCGGCATGGGGCGGACTGGCAAAATGTGGGCGTCGGAGCACTCTGGCGTGGTTCCAGACATCCTTTGTTCGGCGAAGGGCATTGCTTCCGGGATGCCGCTCGGCATCACCGTGGCGCGGGCGGACATGATGAATTGGGGTCCAGGCGCGCACGCTTCGACGTTCGGAGGAAATCCGCTCGCCTGCGCTGCGGCGCTCGAAACTATTCGTCTCATTCAGGAGAAATACATGGCGAATGCTGCCGCAATGGGCAAATATCTCAAAGAGCGGCTCGACGGCTGGCCTGGAAAACACCGCATTGTTGGGGACGTCCGCGGCCTCGGCCTGATGATCGGCATTGAATTTGTCAAAGATCAAGCAAGTAAAGAGCCGCATCCCGAGGCCCGGAATCGCGTGGTGGAACTTGCATTTACCAAAGGTCTGCTGGTGCTTGGCTGCGGCGAGAGCACGCTCCGCCTGATGCCCCCGCTTGTGCTTGAAAAAGATCACGCCGATTTCGCCCTCGATGTGCTCGATCGATGCGTAGCTGAAGTCGAAGCTTAACGGGAGAGGTAGAAGTCCGGAATGAAACAGGTTTTGGTCTTGCAACACGCCGAATGCGAAGCGCCGGGGCTGATCGGAGAATCTGTCGAAGGATGCGGCTGCGCACTAAAGCCGGTTCGGTCCTTTGCGGGCGAAGCCGTGCCTGAAGAGATCGGGGACGCTGCCGGTCTGGTCATTATGGGCGGCCCGATGGGGGTCTATGAGCACGACCACTATCCATTTATTCGCAAGGAGTTACGGTTAATTGAAGACACCCTGCGCCGGAGTAAACCGCTGCTTGGCGTCTGTCTGGGCAGCCAACTGCTTGCCTCGGCTCTGGGATCGGAAGTCACCAAGGGCAAGAAGAAAGAAATCGGCTGGCACGAGGTTACGCTGACCGTGGCTTCGCAGCAAGACCCGCTATGGAGCGGCGCGGAAAGTTCCTTTATGGCGTGCCATTGGCACGGGGACGTCTTCGATTTGCCTCCAAACGCCACCGGGTTGGCATCGTCAACACTCACGTCTTGCCAAGCTTTCCGTTATGGTACGGCCGCTTATGGGTTCCTATTTCATATAGAAATCACACCGGAAATCCTTCGCGGAATGACGTCTACGTTCGAGGGCGAATTGGAAGAAGAGGGGATTGATGGCGATTTGATTATGCGCAAGTCCCAAGAGCATTTGCCCGCATTGCACAAAATCGGCCGGCAGGTTTTCCGCCGTTGGGCGGGGCTTCTTCAGAATTCGTGATGAAGCAGAATAGCAATCCCGCGCGTTGACAGGCCAACAGCGTTTCGGTTAGGCTCACTGAAGAGAAGAAGAAATGATGGCCGCCCCGATGGAGAGTTGCCGTGGGAACCCGTAAAAGACGCTCGCAATGGATCATGCTGTTAGCCCTAGCCTTGGTGCTTCTCTCCACCACATGGTCTTTTGGCCAGCAAAGCTCTCAACAAGGTGCTTCTGGCTCGCAGCAGAATCAATCTCCCAACCAGAGTCAGCCCGCTCCATCACTCAGGAATCCTTCCGGCGCTCAATCAGCTCAACCTGCCCCGCCTGCCATCAGCCCGGCGGAAACTCAAGCGTATGAAGCGATTGAAAAAGAGCTGGATCCCGATAAGCAACTCCAGCTTGTGCAAAGCTTTGAGAAACAGTTTCCCAAGAGCGTTTTGCTGAGCGATGTATACTTCATGGCCGGCGGCGCAGCGGAGAGAAAGAATGACGTTCCCAATGCGCTCAAATATGGCGAGGAAAGCCTCAAGCTGCAACCTGATAACCTCCGCAGCCTGATCCTGGTGGCGGGCCTTCTTCCGCTTCCACAGGCTTTACAGGGCACGGATGACCAGAAGGAGCAGCAACTGACGGCGGCCGAAGACGACGCAAACCGCGCGTTGCAATTGCTGCCGAACATAACGCGCCAAGCCAATATCCCGGAGGACCAATTCGACCGGGGAAAGAAGACGATTGAGGCGCAACTCCATTCGGCCCTCGGCATGGCGCATCTCGAGAAAGCCATCCTGACTCCGGGAACACCGTCGCCTGCTGAGCTGAGCCAAGCCGAACAGGAGTATAAAGCGGCGGTTGCAAGCCCGCAGCCCGAAGCGCAGGATTACTACCGGCTGGGCGAGGTCTGCACGCGGGAGAGCAAGTGGGATGACGCTATCAACGCTTTTACGCAGGCGGCTCAACTAGGCCAGGGAACGATGATCCAGAAGTACGCGGACGACATGATCCAAAAGGTGAAGACTCAGCAAGCAAAGTCGCCATCGAGCCCTCCGCCAAACCCGCCGGCGACTCCGCCCGCGAAACAGTAGCCTCTCGCTCCGCACCTTCCGGTAGATTGAGTGGGCGCACAGCGCAGCTTGTCATCCTTCTCGTATGACGAAACCCTCATTAGAACACCTGCAGAAGGTGATTGGTTATCATTTCCGCAATTTGGAATTGCTGACAGAAGCTATTACGCACTCTTCGTTCTCCAGTGAGTCTACTAGTTCGCGCGACGGTTTGCGGGCGCGTGACAATGAGCAATTGGAATTTCTGGGCGACGCCGTGTTGGGCTTTGTCGTCAGCGCCCAGCTCGCGGAAACCTTTCCCGAGTGTTCCGAAGGAAAGCTTTCGCGCGCGAAGTCGCGCCTCGTCGCCACTGAATACTTGAGCGACGTGGCCGCCCGGCTCGTCTTGGGTGATTATCTTCGTTTTGGCCACGGCGAGGAAAAAACCGGGGGAAGATCAAAATCCAGGCTCGCGGTAAACGCACTTGAGGCTCTGGTAGCCGCTATTTACCGGGACGGGGGTATCCGCGCCGCGCAACGCTTTATCACCCATCACATTCTTCCCCCCGATCTCGAAGCCCACCGCGATTTTCTCTTCTCAGTTGACTACAAGTCCGCCTTGCAGGAATACTTACAGGCGGAGCGTTTAGGCACCGCCAATTATCGCATCCTCGCCGAGACGGGGCCGGAACACCGCAAAACGTTCGTGGTGGAAGTGTCGGCTTCAGCCTGGGTAGCGCGCGGGGAAGGCACAAGCAAGAAGCTCGCCCAGCAGGAAGCCGCCCGGCTGTGCCTGGAAATGATGGAAAGGAGCCGTCTTGCCGATGGCTGAACCGTACCGAAAATCCTCGACGCGCGACACGTTTGAATCCCTCGTGATCACGGTCATTCTCGCTGTTTTCGGCACCACGTTTGTGGTGCAAGCCTACAAGATTCCGACAGGTTCGATGGAAAAGACCTTGCTCATCGGGGATCATTTGCTGGTCAACAAGTTCTGCTTCTCCGATCAGACCGGGTGGCTGCGGCATATCCTGCCTTACCGCACTATTCACCGGAGGGATATTCTCGTCTTTAAGTTTCCATATAATGAAGAGCAGGAAGAGCCCGGCACGCATCTGGTGAAGCGCGTGATCGGCGTACCCGGCGACCACATCCGCATCGTCAATCGCCAGGTTTTCGTCAATGGCGTGCAGCAGAATGAACCCTACGTCAATCGTCTGGATGATGGCATTCGCCATCCAGGAGATAGTTTCCCCCCTCCGCCCGGTGAATTCACACCGGATTCAACCCCGCGGTGGGACGCGGCTCTCAGCCAATACGTCAAAAACGGTGAACTTGTTGTGCCCCCCGGTGAATACTTTGTGATGGGAGACAATCGCGAAAATAGCTGGGACAGCCGTTTTTGGGGCTTCGTCCCGCGCAGCGTGGCTACAGGCCGCCCGCTCATCATTTATTGGTCCTATGAGACGCCGCCCGGCTCCTACCTGCTCACTTCTTTCAGCGACCGCCTATCTCAAATTGCAAGCATGTTCTTTCACTTCTTCACCAAAACGCGCTGGCGGAGGGCCTTCAGGCTCGTGCGCTAATGCAATTTCCGCGCCGTCTCCATATTCGAAAGGCTCTTGTCATCCTGGCTTGCCTTTTGCTTGCCGGCTGGCTCATCCCTCCGTTCTTCCATGCCGGACGTTACCGGAAGATTCTCCAAACCACGCTCGAGAGCAAGTTGAGGAGGCCCGTCCAGCTTGGAGCGGTCACGCTGCGGTTGCTGCCTCACCCCGGTTTTTCGATTGAGAACGTTGTGGTCGAAGAAGACCCGCATTTCGGCTCGGAACCTTTCGCGCGGGTTGACAGCGTGGAGTGCGACTTGCGCTGGCGCAGCCTATTCGGCTCGCGCATGGATTGTTCGAGGATTATCCTGGATCATCCCGTGTTCAACGTCGTTCGCGGTCCAGAAGGCCGGTGGAATGTCGAGGGTATTTTCCACCACGAAGGCGCGAGCTCACAACCCGCGTCCTCGTTGACAAAGGCACGCAGCAACTCTGCAGCGCCGTTCGATTTCGAGGCCGAGGATGCTCGCGTTAATTTCACGCTCAACGGCGATAAGAAGCCGTTTGCGCTCGACGAAGTCCGGGCGCGGTTTCAATTTGATCCGTCCCAAGGCTCGATTGGATTCAGCCTGCAAGGCACTCCCGTGCGAACGGACATTGCTCTGCTCCAACCTCCCGGCCCCGTCGTCGTGACCGGCGTATGGAAGCCCGCGGCAGGCCCGAATGGCGCGTTGCGCGGACGTCTGACCACGAACAATTCGCTGCTTTATGCCTGGATTCCCATGATCCTTCACCGCGACCCTGGGATTTACGGCATGGTCAGCGCAACCATTCTTTTCGAAGGTTCGACGGCCTCGCTTAAGATTAATGGCAGGATGGAGTTGGCTCAGCTTCACCGTTGGGAATCCTCTCCGCCTTCATCTCCTGTGCCCGTGGAGGTCAGCTTCGCAGGCCTCTGGGACCGTCCACTAGACCGCTTGCAGATTCAGCGGGCAGACGCATCCTTTGCAGGATCGCGCCTCCATCTTACCGGAGTCATTGGCAGCCTTTCGCAAACTCCAAGTCTTAACCTCGCGCTGGCGGTTGAGCAGTCGCGCCTTCAAGACTTGATCGCCGTGGGCAACAACCTCACAAAACATCCCACGCAGTTGGCCGCAACCGGGCGCATCGATGGATTACTGACGCTTCAAGGGTCGTGGAACGCGCGCCGCTACGGCGGGTCCGTTGCAGGCCAATTTTTGAAGCTGTCGGATCACAAGGTTGAAATCTCCTCGCGCCAGGCGGAAATCCGCGTCGACGACCAAGGAGCGCATTTGCTTCCCGCGCGCTTTACCATGGGTCCTGGTATCGAAGGCGTGGCCAAAGGGAATCTTTTTCCCGCCTTTCCCTGGAACCCCTCGCCTTCCGCGGATGGGCGCCACTCCCACCGGCCGACGAATGCTCGCAGCCTGCCTAATCCCCAAGACAAGCTCCAAGATAGGCCTCATTATGGGATTGTCCTGACCCTGACAGAAGCTCCGCTTCATGGCGTGATTCAGACGGCCCGGTTATGGGGCGTCCGCGGCCTTCGCGACCTCGATGCCACGGGAACAGGCGACGTTTCGATTCGCCTTTCGGGTGTGGCGTGGCCGTTTACCCGGCCTCAGGTTGAAGCACAGGGGCATTTAGATTCGGCTCGCTTCCTCGTGGCGGGGCTGACGGAACCTATCCGTATTACCCGCTTTCGCTTTGAACTCGAGAACGGCGCGTTCATAGCCACGCCCGTAACGGCTGGGATTGGCGACACCACTTTTTCCGGCTGGCTGAGGCGTGGACCGGCTCGTGAAGACACCTGGCAGTTTGACGCCAAAGCCCCACGCTTGAGCCTTGAACAGGCGTCGCTCTGGTTCACAGCGATTGGCGCCCAACGGCCAGCGCCTATCCTGAGTTTGATTCCGGGTCTGCGATCACTTGAGTCTCGCCGCGTAGCGAGCCGGGATTTATTCGCCACCCTCGACGCCAAGGGCACGCTCGAATGCCCTAACGTCACATTCCACTCGCTGCTGCTGCGCGATTTTCACGCGGGTGTCACGCTTTCGGGGCGCCTAGCCCGTCTTTCAGCGGCTACCTTCCGCGTGGCTTCGGGCAAGGGATCGGGATCGGCCACGGTCAACTTCAGGCAAGCCCCTGCCGATATCGGCGGCGAATTCAAAGTGACCGGACTACGATTGCAGAGCTTCGCGCAGAAATTGCCTGTGTCATTGAGCGGCATCCGAGGACTGCTTTCCGCGTCGGGGCATTTCACCACGCGCGGACTTACGCGCCAGGAAATGGCCGCGCGCCTAGAGGCGAAAGCGGTGGTTGAGATCAGGAACGCTGCCCTCGGCAAATTTGACCCGCTTGCAGCCACAGCAAAGACGGCTTCTTTGGGGGTTCTGGCCCCGCTGAGAGGCGTCGAGATCATTCCGTCGCTCAGCGTAAATCTCATCGTCAAAAACCGCGCCGTTCATCTCAACCCAACGCGCATCCCGCTTTCCGGGGCCGTCCTCGCCGTGGACGGGCAG
>DASZAA010000132.1:0-35163 GCA_035945615.1 Terriglobia bacterium | reverse complement strand
CGGCGTGGTCACAACTTTGAATCCTGCTCGGAACGTTTCGGCAGCCCTCGAACAATGGGTGGAGAAGGGGGTCGCGCCGGACAGCATCATTGCCACAAAATACGTGAATCCTTCCCATCCATCAAACGGTATCGAGATGACGCGCCCGCTGTGTCCGTACCCTCAGATCGCAAAATACAACGGTTCTGGAAATCCGAACGAGGCGGCCAATTTTGTCTGCGCGCTTCCCTGAGTCCAGGTCTAATCTGTAGGGACGAGGCGCCCAACGCTCTCTTCTGTGATTCCCGTTACTGGGACTCGAGAGTGGATTGTCGGACACTGGACCACCATCTGCGCTCTGACCTTGACGTATCGTCGGCATACCGCCCTCGGATGTGCAGCTTGATGGCGCGTGACAAGAACAAGGTCAGCGATCCGCCTGCTGGTCCGCCGCCTCGAACGTCCCCTGTCACAGAAAGCCTAGGCGAATTTGAAGCACTGATGGCAATCGGAGCCTGTGCTTACGAGAATCCTGACGACCCATTCCCGAAGTTCGCTGGCGATTTCAAGCGTGCTCGTGTAATGTAGCGCAGGGCCACAGTGCACACCAGCGCGAAAGGTTCAGCGGCCCGCATCGGCGCCGATGATAAGGCTGGAATGGAGGAAAAATATCGGAGGCGAGGCTATTGAGGTCGGCATAATCCGGGACGCGGCATTACATCGGGACCACGCGCCGCACTCTTATTCTGGTGACAGCCCCCAAACCGGATCCGCTCTTCGAGGCTGCCGCCCGCTGGGGCCTTGACGTCGAGGCGATCAAGGCGGCAGGGGGCGAGCGGCAAAAATCAGACCAACTGAAGACAAAGCCAAGAAAGAAGGCCAGCACAAGTTAAATCATGAGGGGTAGAGCGGAGCATCCGCTCTACCCCTTTACTCCCGTTTGGTTTTTGTCGGGTTGCCCTCGCAACAGTGTCGTTACCCACGGGAGGCAGGTTTTCGATCATGCGCTGTCTCGCGACGTTCCAGTAGCGCCTGCAGCCAGCCAGCATTCTGGGCCAACCCTCATAACTCTTGGCCACTTCGGGATGGGCGGCAAGCCCGTTATGCCGAATTCGCACCAGGGTTCCCCCTTTTGTCGGTTCGAGCTCCCAGCGGACAGTGGTCTTCACATTGCCGGTCCAGCTCGCCACCCATGAGTAGACCAGGAGCTGCGGGGGATCGAGTTCAAGGTACTCCCCAGCGATTTCGAAATTGTGCCCATCACCATCAAACCCCTCGCTTCGCCATTTCCCGCCGATTCGCAGGTCGCGTTCGAACTTCGTGCAGCAAAAGAATTGACCTGCCCCTTGTCCTCCCCACCATTGAGTCACTTGCTCGGGATCAACAAGCGCCAGAAATACCTGCTCAGGCGGTGCAGCGATATGAATTTCGCTCACAATCGCATCCTGATCAAAAGTAACCTTTGTCGTTGCCATTTCTATGCCTCCGATTTACTTGCTTCTCTTTTTCTCCAGACGGGAGATTTCTTTCGGGCGCTCAACCTCCACGAAGTTCTTCAAACTGGTGAGACTGGTCTGCCAGAAAGTTCGGTACTGGTTGAGCTAGGAATCGACGGCTCTGAGTGGCCCAACATTCGAGTGGTTAACGCGTTGCCGACCCTGCCGGTGCTCGAGCACCAGGTGAGCGCGCCGCAGGAGGCGCAGATGTTTCAAAATGGCGGGACGAGAAACCGGAAAGACCTGTGCGATCCGGCCGGCCGGGAGACCACCCTTACGCAACAGATCGAGCATCGCGCGGCGGGTGGGGTCCGCCACGGCGCGGAAAGCAACGTCAGGCGAATATGTAACCGATCGGCAACGCATAACATGTAACTATACGGCTCTACCATGCCCCGCTTGAAAAGCGGACATTCCACTTGTTAATTGAACCGGACATATCATGTGCTAACAACACCATGGATCCAAAGTTCTTGACAGCTAGAAAAGTGTGTGCTAAAAGCCCCCCCTGTGGGGAGGGCTCTCCGGTGAGCGAAAAGCGCGGCGCCGAAGCGAAGAATACGATTGTGCGAAGACGCCGAGCCAGAACCGGAACAAGGAGTAGAGGAGGCAGTGGAATGCGGGTTCGTGGACTGATCCTAGCTTTGTGCTTCACTTTTCTTTCGGGCATCGCGGCGGCTCAAACCCTGAGTTGCAACCTACAGAACTACAAACCGGTAGAGGGGATCGAAGTCAAGCAAACAGGAAACGTGCTGACTGTGGTGTGGCAAGGTGAATCGGATCAGCAGTTGAGGGCAGAATTCACCATCAGCAACGGTCAGCCCGTCGTCCGGCAACTCGCAGCCCGCGACGCCAACGGCCAATGGGCGGTTCTTGGGGAAAACTTGACCGCCGAGTTTCATGTGACCACCGGGAAACGGCGCATATCCGCTCTTATTCGTTCGCTGATGATGGCAGAGGGAAGGTATACCCAAGCCACAGCAGCCTTTGAGAAATGGGACTCCTTCTGGGATGCGCCTCTGGTCGTCCCCGGCACGCGCGGCAGTACCGATTTGCCGCGTCTCCCGTCAGAAATCAAGCGGGCGACCGTCAGCTATAACTCAAACGGCTGCACGGTGACATCGACAGGAGATCGCCTAAGCATCGACTTCAACGGACTGACGCTGGGCATCTTCTCCGGGTCTCTTCGATTCACCGCTTTCAAAGGATCCAACCTTCTGCGGCAGGAGGCGATTGCGAAGACCGAAGTACCTGATACAGCGTTTAAGTACGCAGCCGGCCTGAAGGGATTCGCCGTCACGAGCCAGTCAACAGTTTACTGGCGCGACCTTGCACAAGAATGGCAACAGTACAGTTTCGATGGGCACCCCAACACGGAACCAATGGAGCTGCGGGCCCGCAACCGCCTCGAAATCCTCGCTCCGGGAACAGGTTCGTTGGCGGTTTTTCCGCCTCCACACAAGTTTTTCTTCGCCCGCGAGGAGGACACGAACCTGGGTTACGTCTACTATCGCAAAGACAGTGACTTCTCGTTTTCTTTGGGCGTAATGCAGCCCGACAGAACTACGGGGTATCCGCCCTGGGGCGACTCACGGGAGGAGTGGTTGAAGCAGACCGCAGAGTCGTTTGGGGATACGGAAAACTTCGCTCTTTACAATGCACCCGGCGGGACTGAGCAGCATATGGCGGTCTTCTACTACCTGAGTCCGAAAGACGCCCAGGCCACGCAACAAGCCGTGATGGCCTACACTCACGGCGACGTCTACAAGCCTGTGCCCGGCTTCAAGACAATCGTTGGCCATTTCCATTTCCGTTTCAACGAGAGTCTCCGCGACGCCCACACTTTAGACATGATGCCAGATTGGGTGCCGGGATACCGCGCCCTGGGAGTCAACATCATCTACCTCGGCGACTTTCATGACGACTCCGATCCGAGGGATTCCGGGCCGAAACGCTTTATGGAGCAAAAGGTTTACTTCGACGGTGCTCAGCGCATGTCCGACAAGGACTTCCTGGTGATGCCGGCCGAAGAGGTAAATTCATTCCTCGGCGGTCATTGGTATATGTTGAGCCCCAAACCCATTTATTTCTCGCATCTGGTGCCGCCAAACGCGGCTTTTCCCCAGCCGTTCGAGGAAAAACTTCCCATCTACGGCACTGTGTACCACCTCAGCTCGGCGGCGGACGTTCTGAAATTCATCAATCAGACGAACAGCCTCATCTGGACGGCGCACCCGAGAACGAAGGGCTCGGAAGGATATCCCGACCTTTACAGGGATAAGGATTTCTTTCTTAGCGACCACTTCATCGGTGCATCCTGGGAGAACCTGCCAACGGACTTGTCAGAGAGGACGTTGTGCCCGTATCGCTGCTTTGCCACGGAAGACGACATGAGCAACTGGGCTCCGACGCCGAAGTACATGATCGCAGAAGGCGATGTTTATTGGGGGGCGCCGGAAGAAGAATCCATAATGTATTCCCAACTGGCGGTGAACTACCTCAAGCTGGACCGAGTGCCACTATACAACCAAAGCTGGGCTCCGATCATTGGCGCTCTGCGGGCGGGTAACTTCTTCGGTACCACGGGTGAGATACTCTTCCACAACTGGAGTGTAGAAGGCACCGGCAGGCAAAGAACTTACCACGCGAGTATCGAATATACCTTCCCGCTCGATTTCGCGGAGTTGGTGTGGGGAGATGGCCAGAACGTGGGGAGGAAGATCGTGGATTTGACGCGCACGACTGCGTTTGGCACCAAGACCTTCGACATACCCTTCGAAGCAACAGGGAAGAAATGGGTCCGGTTCGCCGTATGGGATGCCGCTGGGGATGGAGCGTGGGCTAATCCAATTCAACTCAACGAGTGACTTCGTAGCTGGAGCGGCGGGCGATTCGAGCCAATTGCCTCGACGGAGGGGTCACCACCCCGGTCGTGGTCACCGGCGCGGGTCCGGTCGTTGACACGGTTTCCACAGCCACGACCAGCACCCTCCAAGGGCCGACGCTTTCGCAGGTACCCAAGCCAGTGGGAATGCAAGATATCCTTTCGATGGCCGCGGGTGTTGCTCTCGCAGGAGCTCCCGACGTTGGCGACAGCAGCCTGGCCGTGGAGATTGGCGCCGGCACTTCCACCGAGCGCGATCGTAAAAAGACGATCAATTACTTACTCACAGCGCCGAGGCGTATGAGTCGCTCACGTTCGGCGCGCCCCCGTTGTGAGAAGAGTTGGGCGCCCCTGCACGACTCAGGGCGCAAGATTTGACGATTGTGGGAATCGTGGTACGCTTTTGTTAATGCAAGCTGCTTCTGCCGCCCAGTCCGTCTCCGTCGAAACCATTCATCGGGGTATGATCAAGCAGGTTCGCCCGGCGAATTCAGGGGCAGCCGAGTGCATCCTTAACCAGAGAGCGCCGGATCCGTGCCTGCAAGCTGGCAGGCGACCAAACCTGAACCGAACAGCCCCGGAATTCATCCAATTACCGCGAAATGAAGAAGCCGATCTTGCTTGCAGTTGATGATGACCCGGAGGTGTTACGCGCTGTGGATCGCGATCTGCGGCGGCGCTATGCCGAGCACTACCGTGTGTTGCGCGCGGACTCGGGAGGCTCTGCGCTCTCGGCCCTGCGCGCACTCAGGAAGCGCGACGACGCTGTTGGACTGCTGCTCGTAGACCAGCGCATGCCGCAGATGTCGGGGGTAGAATTCATTAGCCGGGCCATGGAGCTCTACCCCGAAGCACGCCGCGTCCTTCTGACTGCCTACGCGGATACTGAGGCAGCCATTCAAGCTATCAATCAGGCTAAGATCCACCTTTACCTCCTCAAGCCTTGGGACCCGCCCGAAGAGCATCTCTATCCACCTCTCGACGACATACTCGAAGACTGGGCAGCATCGTTTCGGCCGCCGTTCGAGGGCATTACAGTGCTGGGCCACCGTTGGTCGGCTCGCTCCCACGAGGTGCGGAACTTTCTGGCGCGGTTTCAAGTGCCCTATCGTTGGGTCGATCTCGAGATCGGCGGAAATGAGGCCCAGATCCGTGAATTGGCCGGGACGACTCTTGATCCTTCAAACCTGCCTCTCGTCTTATTTCCAGAAGGTGAGACGCTCTTGAACCCGTCGCCCGGGGAAATGGCTGCGAAGCTTGGCCTGCGAACCCGTGCCGGCACCGCCTTTTACGATCTGCTGATTGTGGGTGGCGGACCAGCGGGTCTGGCGGCGGGAGTTTACGGCGCTTCGGAGGGTTTGCCTACCATCATGGTGGAGCGGGAGGCGCCGGGCGGCCAGGCCGGCATGAGCTCTCGCATCGAGAATTATCTGGGGTTCCCCTCAGGGCTCAGTGGGGGCGACCTGGCGCGCCGCGCGGTGGCGCAGGCGCGGCGTTTTGGCGTGGAAATCCTGGCACCGCAGGAGGCGGTACGCTTATCCGTCGAAGAGGCGTCCAAAATAGTGTCGCTCGCGGACGGAACCGAGATCGGTTGCAAGACAATGGTGATTGCCACGGGCGTCTCCTATCGCAAGCTCGACGTGCCCGGCATGGACCGCTTGCAGGGCGCCGGAGTCTACTATGGAGCCGCGATGACGGAAGGCGAATCGTGCCGTGGCGAGGACATTTACGTCGTGGGTGGGGCGAACTCCGCAGGCCAGGCTGCCATGTACTTCTCCAAGTTCGCGCGCCGCGTGGTAATGCTCGTCAGGGGCAACTCGCTTTCCGCCACCATGTCCAAATACCTCATCGATCAACTTCAAGCCACGGAGAACATTCACGTGGAGACGCGCAGCCAGGTGGTGGAAGTCCATGGCGCGGACCATCTCGAGGCCGTCTCCGTGCGTTGCGACGAAAGCGGTGAGTTGACTCAAGTACGAGCTAACTCCCTTTTTATATTTATCGGCGCGGCGCCACGAACCGACTGGCTGGCCGGCGTCGTGGAACGCGACGACAGGGGATTTCTCTTATCCGGAGCCGACCTTGTGCGGGACGGTAAGCCTCCTAAAGGGTGGAGGCTGGATCGGGACCCGTGGCTGCTCGAGACCAACGTTCCCGGCATTTTCGTGGCCGGCGACGTGCGGCACGGTTCGGTGAAGCGCGTGGCTTCAAGCGTGGGTGAAGGCTCCATTGCCGTGCAGTTCATCCATCAGTATCTGAGCACAGTGTGACGAGGGCCGACGAAGCTGTGAGCGAAAAGATTCAAACCGTGGTGGGTGAACTGCGGAAGATTCCGGTGTTTGCCGACCTGCCAGATCATCAGCTTATCTGGCTTGCGGCGCGGTTTGAGGAAATTCGCCTGGAGCCGGGAGCCATTTTCATGCGCCCGGGCGACCCGGTTGAGCACCTCTTCGTGCTCCTCGAAGGTGAACTCCGCTG
Organism: Terriglobia bacterium; assembly: GCA_035945615.1. Lineage (GTDB taxonomy): Bacteria > Acidobacteriota > Terriglobia > UBA7540 > UBA7540 > RH2-MAG17b. The sequence continues at coordinate 28,326 of DASZAA010000132.1, read as the reverse complement.
GCAGCGCCATGACATGCCAGACGGTCCTTCCTTTACGGTGCAGGCGGTCCAAGTAACAGGTTTGCTCCCCTATTCGCGTCTCACTCGTGCCGAAGGCACGGGGCGCGCCATCCTGCCCAGCCGTGCGCTGCGCCTGCACAAGGATCACTTTCCGGAAATGCTCAACCGCATGCCGGAGCTCGGGAAGCGGCTGGTGGCCCTCATGTCTGACCGCATCCGCGAGACCACGCGCCGGGAGACGCAGTACGACAAGCTGATGGCGCTCGGCAAACTTTCGGCAGGCCTGGCACACGAGTTGAACAATCCCGCCTCGGCTGCACGGCGCGCTGCCAGCAGCTTGCTGGAGGCGCTCGAGGCCGTGCGCGACGCGAGTCTCAGGCTCTTGCAGCATCCTCTCACCAACATGCAAAGGGAGGCGATCGCCCGCTTCGAGTTGGAAGCCGCGCGCCGGGCGCCTGCCACGTCGTCCAATCCGCTGGAAATCAGCGATCGCGAACAGCGCCTTACGGAATGGCTGGAAGCGCGGGAGGTGACAGAAGCGTGGAAGCTCGCGCCTATACTGGCGGAGTCGTGTATCGAACCCCCCGAACTGGAGGGATTGGCGGCCGAAATTGGGAACGCGGTCATGGGACCGGCGCTGGCAAGGGTGGCCAGGATCCTGGCGATTTACGGACTGGTGCGCGAGATCGATAACAGCACGCGCCGCATCTCGGATCTCGTGAGCGCCGTCAAGGAATACTCCTACATGGATCAGGCTCCTAGCCAGGAGGTTGACATTCGCCAGGGTCTGGAGAACACGCTACTTATTTTCGGCTACCGGCTTAAAGGCGGCGTGACGGTAGTGCGTGACTATGCCCCTGACCTGCCCCGCATTTGTGCCCACGGCGGCGAGCTAAATCAGGTGTGGACCAACCTCATTGACAATGCCCTCGACGCGATGGGAGGGAACGGGGAATTGCGCGTTCGAACGGCCCGTGATCCTGATGGAGTTCTTGTGGAGATTGGCGACACGGGACCGGGCATACCGCCGGAAATCCAGCCCCGTGTTTTCGACCCCTTCTTCACCACAAAGGGTGTGGGCGAGGGCACCGGCCTCGGTCTTGACACTGCGTGCCGCATCATCCGCAATCACCACGGCACAATTACCGTCGAGTCGAAGCCGGGTGATACGCGGTTCCAGGTACGGCTGCCCCTGACCCAGCCCCGACCCTAGCGATCGGAGTTACTATGAGCTTCGACCAGGAAAGTGGGCGTGACCTCCTCCTGGGCCAAACGCCGAGTGGACCGCTGACGATCCGAATGCGGATGCCCAGCGATCCCCGTCTGCTTCCCGTGGTCCGGAGCGCGATTTCGGAGTTCGCTGCCGTCTGGGGCTTTGATGAGGTACAGTGCCGAAGCATCACGCTTGCCGTTGACGAAGCGCTGAGCAATGTGATCCGGCACGCCTACAAGAACCGATGTGACTGTGAGGTCGAGCTGAACTGCCAGGCGCACACGGATTGCCTGGAGGTTACGTTCGTGGACCGTGGTGAACCCGCAGACCCTTCCCGGCTCTGCGCTCAGCCCCTCGATGAGGTGGCTCTTTGTGGCCGTGGCACTCACATCATTCGCGAGATCATGGACGAGGTCTGCTACGAACGGGTGGGTGAGGGGAACCGGCTGCGCCTGAAGAAGTATCTTCCGGCCGCCGACTGCAAGGCTTCACAACCCGCCGATCAAGTGCGAGGGAAGGCTTGATGAAAACTGCGATCCGCGAGCAGCCTGGAACCACAATTGTCGACGTGGCCGGCGACATTGATATGGGCACATCGCCCGGCCTGCGTAAGACGCTGCTGGAAGTGTTGAAGAAGATACCCCGGCTGATCGTGAATCTTCGTGAGGTGCAATACGTCGATAGTTCCGGGATTGCCTCGCTGGTGGAAGTTCTTAAGGAAGCGCGCGACAAGGAAAAGAGGCTGATTCTGTTCGGCCTGAATCCCGCTGTGCGTGAGGCTCTGCAACTGACGCGGCTGACCAGGATCTTTGAAATTCGCGACACCGAAGAAGAGGCCCTGCAATCCTGATTGCGCGCCAGCCGACCGAGCGCCGGCATAGCGGCGGGAATTGCGCCCGCACTAGCCGCACTTTATACGCCAGAAAGCTAGCGACTGTAGGGGCACACCCTGGCATGCCGCTACTCTTGCCCGGGCAGCGCCGGAGCCATTGAACGTGAAGACCGGAAGGATTAAGGCAGTGCCCGACCGCGTCGGGCTCGAAACCCTGAAAGGCCTCGCGTATGTCGGTGGATTGGCCCGCCTGGCCGGTGAATCCGCTTACATCACGTTCGTGGGGCCTTTCTGGGGCCAGCGACTGCGTCCGCGACGCGCTATTCACCAGGCCATGGCCGTGGGTATCCAAGCCGTACCCATAGTTTCCCTAATCAGCTTTTTTGTGGGCCTGATCATCGCACTCCAAAGCGCCTACGAGCTTGGTCGGCTGGGAGCAATTCAATTTGTGGCCGACGCGGTCGCCATCTCAATCGTGCGGGAACTGGGTCCGCTGATCACCGCCATCATTGTGATTGGCAGATCGGGCTCTGCGTTCGCCGCGGAGATCGGCACCATGGAAGTTACCGAAGAAGTGGATGCGCTGGAGACGATGGCCATTCGTCCGGTTGCGTTCCTGGTGGCGCCGAAGTTCTTAGCCATGCTCGTGATGGTGCCGTGTCTCACCGTATGGGCTGATTTCATGGGCGTGATGGGCGGGTGCGTCTTCGGGGTGACAGGAGCTAATTTCACGCTCCTCTCATACCTTCAGGCCACACGCGACGCACTGCTTCTCCGCGATATCGTTACAGGCCTGGTGAAGAGCGCTTTGTTCGCGGTCGTGATCACCGCCGTCGGCTGCAAAGAAGGCTTCTCCACCGGGGCCGGCGCTGAGGAAATTGGGCGCTCTACGACGGCAGCTGTCGTTACGTCGATTTTCCTGGTGATAGCGGTTGATCTGGTATTCACAGCTCTGTTTTACCTCACAAGCCGCGGTTGATCCGTACCGTGCGAAGGCCTGCGTTGCCCGTGAATGCGTCTGTTGCTGAAAGCCCTGTGATCTCCGTGCTGAATCTCCGGGTGAAATACGGCGAGAGCGAGATTCTGCACGGGATCAGCTTCGACGTTCGGCGCGGCGAGACGCTCGTGATTCTGGGCGGCTCGGGATCCGGCAAAAGCACCTTGCTCCGGACGCTCATCGGGCTGAATAGGCCGAGCGGCGGAGAGGTGTGGATCAAGGGTGTGAACATCGCCCGGGCCTCGGCTCAGGAGCTGGACGAGATACGAAAAAAAATGGGAGTGTCTTTCCAGGGTGGCGCGCTCTTCGGCTCCATGACCGTGGGAGAGAATGTGGCCCTGCCGCTGCGGGAGCACACTCATCTCGAGCCATCCACCATCGAGATCATGGTACGGATTAAGCTGGAGCAGGTAGGCCTCGCCAGTTTCGAGGACTACCTGCCCTCCCAACTGAGCGGCGGCATGAGGAAGCGCGCTGCGGTGGCCCGCGCGCTGGCGATGGACCCCGAAATCCTCTTCTTTGACGAGCCCTCGGCTGGACTCGATCCCATTATCGCCGCCGGTATCGACGAACTGATCCTCGAGCTGAAGAAGGCTTACGCCATCACCATGGTCGTAGTTACACACGAACTGGCCAGCGCGTTCCTGATCGCGGATCGCATGCTTCTGATCGACCGCGGCAATCTCGTCATGGCCGGCGCCAAAGAGGAACTTGCTGCCAGCAACAACGCTCGCGTGCGCCAGTTCCTGGACCGTGTGCCGGAGCCGCAAGTGGAGGACGAACTAAATTACTTGCAAATGCTGACCGAAGATAGGAAGAAAATGCGCCCGCCGGAGGCTCTGGCCCGGCGGGCATGGCGCTGAGCGCCGAAGCGCTTGTTAGCGGCGAGGTGGCTCGGATTATCTGTGAAGCTTGGAGCGCGCGTGAATGGGTACGGTCTCAACCGCGCCGTTAGAGGCGCCTCACACTTCCTCCACGGATTTACTCCGCGAGCAAGCACCCCTGAGTTTTCGGACGAGTTAAAACTCCACCCTCCAGGAGTGCTATTCGATCCGTGAGTACTCTGTGACGGGTGGTGGTGAGATAGGGAGATCAAGTATGAATTCGCGAAGCGAGACGGTGTGGGTAGGACTGTTCGTGCTAATCGCCGCCGGTTTGCTGGTCGCCACGGTCCTCTCCATGACAGGCGTCTTTCGCCGCGGCGCTGTCCCTCATCGGGCTTATTTCAAATTCGGGGGTGGACTGGAGCCGGGGGCCGCAGTCTGTTTTGGAGGTATGAAGGCGGGTTCTGTACAAAGACTCCGCGTGGACCCTTCGAACTCGACTCGCATTGAGGTCGATTTCCGGGTGGCTCGCGACATCCCGTTAAAGACGGATAGCGTGGCGACCATCACGAGCTTCGGTGTCCTAGGCGACAACTTCCTGGAATTGACCACCGGCACTCGAAACTCAGCACTTGCCGCGCCCGGCAGCGTGGTGAAATCGGCCGAAGCCATGTCGTTCGGTGACCTCACCAACATGGCCGCCGAGCTTCAGCCCATGGTACAGCAGGTGCTGCAAAAGCTGAACCAGCGGCTAGACGAATTGCAGGTGACCGTGGCTCGCACCAACGACCTCCTCAACGATCGCAATCGCGCCAACATTGGTGCATCCCTAGTAAGCATCAATGCGATGCTCGCCGAGGATCGTCCAAAATTATCAGCGACTCTGGACAATTTCCAGACGGCCAGCGCCCGGCTTGCGCCACTCCTGAACGACTTAAAGACGACCATGGCGCAAGCTAACGACGCCTTGGAGCACGTCGACGGGGTAGTTGTTGAGAACCGGCGGGATCTGCGAGCGTCGGTCACTGAATTGCGAAAGACTCTCGTGAGCGCTTCTTCCGTCGTGGATCAACTCAACGGGATACTGGAGTACAACACCGGCAACATCGACCAGGCACTCGAAAACGTCCGCGCGACAACCCAAAACTTGAGGGAGCTGACGCAGAAAGTGGAGCGCCGGCCGTATACGCTAATTCGGGCCGCCAATCCGCCGGAACGTAAGCCCGGTGAGAGGTGACAAAGAGTGATAGTAGCGATGCGTCGAATGGGCTGTTTCGTACTGGTCTTGCTTGCGGCCACGCTTATGGGCGCCTGCGGGGGAGGACGACCCATCCACTATTACACGATGCAGCTTCCGCCGGCACCTACACCGTCCACCAGAGTGTTTCCTGCTGCCCTACTGATCGGGCGAATCAACGCTCCTGAAATCTTGCAGGATGAACCCATCGTGTATCGTTCTGGACCGAATGAGATCGGCACCTACCCGTACCATGAATGGGTGGAGCCGCCTGCGCAGGTGGTAAGAGATATGTTGTTTCGCCGATTTCGCGCTTCGGGCGAGTATCGGTCAGTGGATGAGCTTGGCAGCTCGGCGCAGGGCGACTACATACTGCACGGCAAGCTCTACGACTTCGAAGAGGTTGACACGGGGAACATAACGGCCCTGGTATCGATGGAGGTCGAGCTATTTGATCGCAGGACTGGTAAAACCGTGTGGACGCACTCCTACACGAACAGCACGCCCGTGCAAGGCAAGGAAATCCCGGACGTGGTCTCGGCCCTCAATCGCAATCTCGATCAGGGTGTGACCGAGGTGGCCGCAGGCCTGGATGCGTACTTCTCCGCGAACGTCCACAGGAAGCCCTGAACCGGCGGCAGGCGGGCTTCATCAAATCCTCGTAGCCGAGGAGAAGACCGATGAATGAGACGAGCGCACGGCTGGCATGCTTCGAACTCTGGGGAGGAAACCGCAGCGAGGATCACACAGTCGAATTGCCGGGCCTCCTTGGATGGGTCTATTCGGTGCCTCTCGATTCTGCCTCGGGAGGAGGAGATCTGCATTACTTCTCCGTTTGCAGCAAGGGCATGATCTCTCGGATTGCTGTGGCGGATGTGGCCGGCCACGGCCCTCAAGCCAATTCGATGGCAGTCAAGTTGCGCGAGGCGCTACAACAGCACACCGACCACTGGGACCAGTCCGCACTGATGCAGGAATTGAATGAGGCTTTTCTGAGCGCGTCCGCGCGCAGCCCGTACGCCACGGCCGCTGTGCTTAGCTTCTACCGCGACACCGCCGAACTCCTATTCAGCAACGCCGGTCATCCTCCCCCACTCTGGTACCGGGCCTCGGAAAGGTCCTGGCATTTCCTGGAGGATTGCACTCCGTTTGCGGTGGACATCGAAGGGCTGCCGCTAGGTGTGATTCCGGGCACCACTTACTCTCAGACCGGCGTTCAGGTCGGCTTTGGCGACCTACTGGTGCTGTACACGGACGGGATCACAGAAACGATCGACTCTTCAAACAACGAGCTTGGGAACACGGGACTCCTAAAAATGGCCAAAGGTCTGGCGGACAAGTCGCCGGTTGAGGTGATCCGAGCCTTGACTTCAGACATTCAGACCTTTCGAGGCGACGCTCCCCGTCGCGACGACGAGACATTAGTCGTACTCGAGTGCGTCGGTGTCAGCTAAGAGGCATTTCTTCTGCTTTCCGCGTCAAGAATTGTACTCGTCATGCACTTCCTGAGCGATGTCTCAGGGGGCTTCTGGCCTACACGTCCCGGTTGCTATTTTTTGAAGCTCCAAGTCAATATGCCCGAGCCGGGCGCTGTCTCATTTATCGCACCTTCACATTCGGCTCTGGCACTCCGCCCAAGGTTTGGCACTATTCGGACTGACACTCTGAGAGTGGGCGCGTGGCAAAAACACCCTTCCCCCTACTCTTCAGCACGGACGGCCATGATGTCCGCGGTGCACTTGGTCGCATAACGTCGACAACCGAGATTAAAGGCCCCTCTATTTCTCATAAAGAAGATGAGATGCTCACCGAGACGAACTGCAAAGAACTTGTCGGCGATAGTGCCGCCCTCCGCAGTGTTTTAAGGCAAGTGAAAATTGTGGCGTTTACAGAATCAACCGTTCTTATCTATGGTGAGACTAAAACCGGAAAAGAGCTTGTGGCAAGAGCCCTCCACAACCTGGGGCCTCGCCGCTCAAACAGTTTTGTGAAGCTGAATTGCGCTGCCATTCCCAGCGGTCTGCTCGAGAGTGAGCTGTTTGGGTACGAGCGAGGTGCCTTCACCGGCGCGATTATGCATGAGGCCGGCCGCTTGGAGTCCGCCGATCGGGGCACGCTGTTTCTGGACGAGATCGGTGACATCCCCGTGGAACTCCAACTGAAGCTCCTGCGTGTCTTGCAGGAGCGGGAATTCGAGCGCTTAGGGAGCACGCGGACACAAAAGATCGACGTCCGATTGGTAGCGGCGACTCATCGTAATTTGGAAAGGATGATCGCAGAGAAGCAGTTCCGGAGCGACCTTTATTATCGGCTGAGCGTTTTTCCGATCGAGGTGCCTCCGCTGCGTGAGCGCACAGAAGATGTTCCTCTGCTCGTGCACCATTTCATCCAGCAATTCGCTCAGCTGATGCACCGGGCGATTGAGACGATCCCTAACGAAACGATCGAAGCCCTGCAGAAATACTCATGGCCCGGGAATATCCGCGAATTGCAGAATCTGATGGAGCGTGCAGTCCTTTTGTCTTCGGGTTCGGTGTTAGAGGTCCCCCTCCGACACCTCCATGCCCGCACGTCTCGCGAGGATCGAGGGAAGATTCAAACCCTGGTAGAGGTTGAGCGTGAGCACATCCAAGCGGCGCTGAGAGAGGCAGACTGGGTCATCTCCGGACCGAACGGTGCGGCCGCACAACTGGGACTCAAGCGCTCCACGCTTCAATATCGCATGAAGAAGTTTGGAATCGTCCGCCCCCAGTTAATGCTGGTCGAACCTTAAATGACGGCGTAGTAATTACTTGGCACAGATCATTTTAGCGGTCGCCATATCTGAGGTTAATTCTGGTAGACCGGTGCACATTTGTGAGCCTGCTCGCAATTACGCATTCCGAGCGGATCACACGCGACTCGGAAGTCAGTTAATCGGCCCGCCCGCTGAAGCGCGCACCAGCGCAGTGGAGGTATCTGCCACCGATGGCTAACCCGCAAGTGATCGCCTAGCGTTTACCCAAAGCACATTGACTTGGTCGCGCCGCGGAACTCGAACAGCGAATTATGGACCAGCACGAGTGGGCCTGCGTTAAGGGAAGCATCGATTGGCTGATGGAGAGACGCCGTTCGGCCCAAACCGCCGCGTATGGAGACTTGGGTCCCGAGAATCCGGCCCGGACCAGTACTGCCTACGAGAAACATGCAGGCTCGTTAACCAGCCCGAAGGGATGGACTGCTGCCTTGTTGAAATTTAATTACGACGGACCCGCGCCGGTGCTATCGCGCTGCGGGATGCCTTGCTGGCGTCGACGTGTGTGTGCTTACTGCAATCATCGGGTCGATGAAACGGCGAGAAGCTTGATTGCGGTGTCCCCTCAAAGCAAGATCACGTGAATGTAACCCTCCCATCCGACCCGCTATACTTTCGGAGCTTGGCTGAAAATTTCGACAAGCCGGTCCCTGACGATCTTAGCTTCGCCGTCCTTGAGCTGCCACATCGCAAAGCCGAAAACGTGCGGGTCCCGGTTTCGCCGGAAACGGCGCTCGTCGCTTGGGGGTTGCTCACCATTCAGCCAAGCGGTCGGCGCAGGGGTTATAGACTGAGACTGCGGATTCCACTCCAGGTTCCCTTCCTGATCATTTCGCTCAGTATTCCCTGCCGGCCAGTGCCCAGACTCGCCGCCCGAGTTGGCTTGCATGGTACCGATTGCGAGCGGGCGAGTGGCGGCCAATTGCTCCATCACCTCATGTCCGGTGATTTTTACCCTGCTCGGGTCAATTCGCCAACTGTAATGAGGGGTTACATTCCCGAGACCGTCGGGGTTATACCGGCGCGGGAGTTCGGTTACTCCAAACTTCTTTATGGCCTTGGTGATCATCCCTGCGTCGTTGTCGTAATTGGCGATCGTCTGGTTCGAGTTTCGATTGACGAAAATTTCCAGGGCTTTCAGGAACGCGAAGATCGCCTCTTTGCCAACCTTGCAGGGACGTCCGATCGTGTCCTCATTCGGGCTCATGTTCAGCAACGCATAGTGGATCAATTGTTCCTTGCCGATCAGAAGCCCGGTCGCCTGCGGGCCCTTAATATCCTTGCCGCCGCTAAAAGCGACAAAGTCCCAACCTTCTTGTGGCATAGTCCATAGCCGCTCGATCGGTGGTACGTCCGCAGCGGCATCATCGAACGTGTAAAGACCGTGCGCCTTGGCAATTTCGAGAGTTTCCTGCCCGGATACTTTTCCTCGATCTGCATTGATATGCAGGAAATGGATGGCCAACGTTTTCGGATTGATCGCGTTAATCATCTCCTCTTTCGTTTCCACTTCGACCAGTCTCGCTCCCGTCTGACGGATCTGGTGATCAAACGGATAGCGATGGGCCTTCTGAATGACCACCTCGGTCTTCGGAAACCCAGCCACGTCGGGGCACTGCCTAATCCGCGGCGTCAAGTCTTCCGTCATCATGCCTGCGTACGCGACCAGTATCCCCGCCGCTGCGCCGCACGTTACCAAACCGGTATAGCCGGCGGGCCATTTACATAGTTTCGCCATCCATCTACCAGCGGCCACCTCCAAGTCGTTGATATTGCAACAGTGCTCATTTCCCTGTCGATACAGCTCCATAGCCTCCGCTGGTATCACCGACCCGCCAATAACGGTAAGCGTGCCGTTGATGTTGACTATCGGGGTTACGCCGACCTCGGCCCAAATGTCGCCGGTCGAACCGAGCCCGCTTTTGATGCGCACAACCGGACGGCCGTTTACCGATCGGTTGGATTTCCTTCCGAAAGCCTGCTCTTCTGTCACAAGCGCCCCGCCGCTTGTGACAGCAACAGCAGATAGAAACGAGCGCCGGCTCCATTCCGAGTTAGAATTACTCATTAGTTCCTCTCGTTTGAGGCTCTTCTCTCCACGTCATAACTCACTGACCGCTCGTTCAGTCCCGAAGCTCCCACCCCCGCAGCAAGTCGTGCGTGGAATAACAGGAAAGAGACTACGAGGATTGTCAGTGGTAACGTTATCTTGCCATCGAGGCTTCTCCGCGCGCCGCAGGCATCGAGGATTATCGCCCCGTTCCGCCCACAGCCGCAAAATCTCAAAAACAGAGATTCTGGGCTACCACATTCCTACTGCGTGAAGCCGGCGACCTTCTGTTTCAGGGCTCCGTGAACGAGTTGAATTAGCCAATTGCCGGCCGTTTTTCTGCAAACGATAGCTTGTCGTGCCTTCCAGGGTCTTGGGCTGGCCCCGGTACTCTTCGGTGAGGGCGTAATTGAACGAGACCCATCCTGCATCACGCCACATCTGACTGTGGGTCGCCGAAATGACGATGTGCTTTTGGGCGTCAGATGTCAATTTGTGTACCCATGCCCGGGCCGGCGGAGCATGTCCATCTTCGTCGAGGTACACGGCATCAGGCGCCAGCATCTTTTGGAGAGCGGCCGCGTCCTGGTGGTTGATCGCGGCGACAAGCTCGTTCGCAATGTCGAGCATGGGGCCTGTCGCAGACGGAGTTCGCATGTGGCTGTGCCTTGCCATTCCACCCGGGCGCTGCTGGGCAACAAGGACTGTGCAGGCCATCGCCAATACGAAGATCATGAACACAACGAATATTCTTTTCATAGTTCGCTCCCCATTTCAGTCAGTTGGTCGACAAGTAAAACCGCGTCGGATTCCCTCTGTGCCCCGGGGCCTGATAGGCCGGCCTCGTCTCCTGCCGCGTCGAGTCATGGCATCGCTTTCCAATGCCACGCGCTTAATTTTAATCTCGTGGGCTACATCTTAATGCCGGAATATTTTCACACTTTGGTCTGGCCGCCGCAACGATCCTTCGCGCCTCGCCAGGTGGTGCATACAACCCGCTTTTCGAGATGTGTTCGAACTTTCGAGACCGCATACATGGCCAACGGCAGCCACGTATGCGCCAACCACGCACGCGGGCGAGATAACTTACGAGTGGCTGACAATCCACGACGTTGGCTCAGTCGGTTCACCGCAACGGCTTGTCGCCGGCTTGGCCCTCCTCGGTTGGCGCTAAGGAAAAGTTCTTAACGAGGCGGAGTCGGCGTTCAATGTCATTTCTTGCCTTCCTCCGCCGCCAGCGACGGCATTCCTCGCGCTCGCGGCGAGTTGCCGCTTAGGCGCGGATGTACGGAATCCAGACCTGCATCTCAGAAGGCGCGCGATTGGCCCACGCATAGTAGGGAATCAGCCGCAGAGTGGCCTCGGTAAACGCCGGCTGCGGCGTGCTTGCCGCGTAATAGAGCGCCGGAGATGGTGGCCCGTCTTCGTGGCTTCCCTGGTGTTGCAGCACTATTACTCCATCCAGCAGCGACGCATCCCACGAAGCGCTGGTCGCACCGGAAGCCCTTACCGAATAGCCCGCAAAGTTTCTTTCCTCCGGACGGATCGTCTGATCGAGACCCTCCATGCAGAAGACCACTGGTCCACGCTGGAGTGCCACTCTGCCGGTATTCTCGGTCACGGCCGGATTCGCGCGCAGGATTTGCGGGGTCATGTCGAACGAAAGCGCCACGCGATCCCCCTTGCTCCAGCGGCGGCGAATCTGCAGATATTGGCCGGCGGCCTCAGCACCGGCAACTGCTTTCCCGTTCACGCGCACCGTGTTCTGTGCCGACCACGCCGGAATACGCACATTGAGTGGAAAATCCGCCGGGCCGGCTGGGCTCACCTCCAGCAGCACCTCGCCTTCCCACGGATAGCGCGTCTTCTGCACAATGCTCAGGCCACTACCGTCAGGCAGTCGCCAGTTTAGCTCGGAGTTATGGTACAGGTGCACGTAGATGCCTTCGCTGCTTGTGCTGTAGAAGTAGCCCGGCAGTGAAGCAAACGTTCTCTCCAGATTCGGCGGACAGCAGTCTGTGTCATACCACGGGTTACGAATGCGATCACCTGTCGAAGGATCGAACGCCAGCGGATTCCGGTAGCAGTACGTCCGGCCATCGAGCGACATGCCGGAGTTGATCCCATTGTACAGCGCCCGTTCCATCACATCTGTGAATTTTGCGTCTCCCGTTGCGGCCAGCATGCGCCAGTTCCACATCATGTTGCCGATGGCCGCGCAGCTCTCACCGTAGGCCCGCGCATTGGGCAGTTCGAAGGCATCGCCGAAGGCCTCACCGCCAGCACGCGCGCCTACTCCTCCGGTGATGTAGATCTGGTGACGCGATAAGTCGTCCCACAGCACGTTCAGCGTCTTCCAGTACTCGGGATCGCCCGTCTCCAGGTAATAGTCCGTCGCTCCGCAACATGCGTACATGGCGCGGACGGCGTGGCCCTCCAGCTTCGTCCGCGAGGTGAAGGGAATCCCACAGAACATATAAGTGGTTTGCCGGGGAGTGAGCGGAATGCGGCTGTCGCCGCGGAGGATGTAGCCGGCCAGCTCCAGATAGCGGCGGTTCCCGGTGGTGCGGTACAACTCGATCAGGGACATCTCGATCTCAGGATGTCCGGCGACGATCGGCTTTTGATTCGGCGCAGGGCCATAATTGGGCAGCAGAAAATTATCCACGAAGCGGATGCCTGCTTTGAGCAGAGTGGCATCCCCGTTGGCCCGGTACCAGGCGATGGAAGCCTGCAGGAGATGACCGATGCAATAAAGCTCGTGGCCGGTTTCCTGAGTGGCGGGCAGCATGCGCAGGCTACGGCGGTCGCCTACGAAGTAGGTATTGAGATAGCCGCTGGGTTCCTGGGCGGCGACAACCTCACGGATCATGGCGTCGGCTGTGGCCTGAAGCTGGGCCTGACTGCCGGTTTGCAACGAGAAGCCCACCGCCTCGAGCCACTTATAGATATCGGAGTCTGAATACACGGGACCGCGCTGTGGCGCATCGGATTTGCCTTGGAGGCGGAGGAAGTTGTCCATTCGGCCGTGCTCAATTAGCTTATCGTGCATGCTGGGGATGCTGGAGTTCACGCTGGTCTGGCGGCGGTTTTGCCACAAACCATCCTGGATGGTGACAGCGTGGGCGGGAACGGTTTTCAGCTTCGCGTAGGGGGATTTCGAGACCTCGATGATGCCCGCATCTCTCCAGTCTTCATCGGGAACAGTGGCGGGTCGTGAGGCGTCGGCAACGGCGTTGAGGAGGACGGCGGGGTGGGCGAGGGCGGAGGCGCCGGCTGCGGCGGGAATGATGGAAGCGGCGAGGAAGTCGCGGCGGGAAAGCGAGGTCGTCATTGGATATCCTCCGGAAGGCATACTGCCGAATTAGCTGCCCGGGTTCAGCCCTTTCCTGGACCTCCGGCATGCTCATGTGCACCAGCCGAATGTCGGTGGGCTGGCTTGTGAAAAACGCACCCGGCGCTAGGATAGCAGCAGCACCAGTTTAGCAGCTTGTCTCATTTTCTACTCCAAGGCAATGGAGCAGCCCGGGTTATTGACAATTCCAATCTCGTGTCCTCCATCCCTCTCGCTCTAATCCTCATAATCAGCGCAGAAATAGTCGGATGTCTTTAACCCCTCAGGATCGCGCTGCAATGCCCGAAGCCTATGGATCACATCCACCGGCGGCACTTGCTACCGATCGATATACCCTCGGTGGGGTTCGATTGTCCTTTCTTTTGCTGCCTCCGCGCCAGCCTTGTATGGTGCCGGACTGAAAGGAGGATTGCACGCCCTTGGCGAAAGATTCCACCCCGTCGCATACGCGTTGGCCGACTCCAGCCGAACGCTGTTGGGGCTCTCGCTCCGTGGATAGCGCTTCAGCAACGGCTCGCTGTGCTTAAGCACCTCGCGGAACTGGTCAGTCCCTTCCTGACGGCCACCTGGCTCGATAAAGCCGGGTCATCATGAGAAATGCCTCGCGTCCCCATTGCGAATCGGGGTGTCTTGCCGCAAGCGCGTTTGGATCCACAGGATCGTTCTCGAAAGTCCATTCGGCATCTGGGTCATAGTAAACGTAGCGGATTCCGAGCTGGTCGAACGCGGCGACGAGAGCAGTGGGCCCCTTGCGGTAGGAGAACCGATTTCCGCTTGCACCGACCCAAACTGCCCGCAGCCGCCGTCAGCGCAGATAGGGAGCGAGACTCATTTCGACTGGCAGTTGCATTCAGTGGCCGCCCAATATATGCTGCGGAGGACCACCGGACTCGGAAATGAAAATTCCGCTTAGATCGATCAGGCAGCGGTCTCGGCAATCAGCAGAAACCGGCACTGCGCTAGGCGATGAGCTCCTTAGTGGGAAACGCCGTGCGCTTTGAGGTCGCGCACACCGCGCTTCTTGCAATGGATTGTCAAAGCGGCATTGTATCGATATACGCAAAGCCCCCGGAGGAGTTTGTCGAGCGGGCTTCAAGTGTGCTGCGGGCAAACGCGAAGAGCGGGTATGCTGGTGGTCCACGCGCAGGTAGGTTTCCGACCAGGTTTACCGGAAGTCAGCAGTCGGAGCAAGCTCTTCGCGGCGATCAAGTCGTCGCCTCAGCACCAAGAGTTCTTCGAGGGCGCATCCACCCAGCGCTCGGACCCATTCTGCACACGCTGCGACAGCTTCATTTCGGCCATCCTGCGAATATCGAGTGGGGAGTTCAGACCGTCGACCCGGTGAAAGGCGTCGCGGAAGCATTAAAATATGTGAAGCAAGCGCTCACCGCGTGATGGGAGCTTCGTAGCGCCGGCATCTCGCCGGCAGTCGCGACGTGACGAATGAGTGGGCCGCAGCTCAGACTGTCATCCTGATCGCCAGCGATCGACCTATAACGACCTCGCCCGACCAAGATGCGGCAAGGGGCTGGAAAACCGGTAAGGAGAGAGCTATGGAGCGTGTTCGAGTGGGAATCGTTGGATCCGGCTTTTCATCGAATCTTCACGCCGAAGCCTTTCAGTCCGTGCCGGAAGCGGTTCTGGTCGCGGCCTGCTCCCCCAACAAGGACCACATCGCGGCCTTCGCGGCCAAATGGAAAATTCCCATTGCGGTGACCGATTACCGCAGGCTCCTCGACCGCAGGGACGTAGACGCCGTGGTCGTCGGCGTCCCGAATGACTTGCACCGTCGTGTCGCGGTGGCTGCAGCTGAATCGGGAAAGCACATCATCGTGGAGAAGCCACTCGCCCATACCCTCGCGGATGCGGACGCCATGATCAGAGCGGCCCGGAAACGCAAGGTCAAGTTGATGTATGCCGAGACGATTTGCTACTCCCCCAAGTACGTCCGCGCGCGAGCCCTGGTCGAAGAGGGGGCGATCGGTCAGCTCTACATGGCGAAGCAGCTCGAAAAGCACTCGGGGCCGCACTCCGACTGGTTCTATGAGGTGCGGCGCTCCGGAGGGGGCGCGCTGATGGACATGGGATGCCATGGCATCGAATGGGCACGCTGGATATTCGGCAAGCCCAGACCGAAAAGTGTATTTGCCCACTGCCAACGCGTCCTTCACACCGGCCACACGGAGGGCGATGACAATTCCGTCGTGATTCTTGAATTTGATGGAGGAGGGCTGGCCGTGATCGAAGACAGTTGGGCTAAGCAAGGTGGGATCGACGACCGGGCCGAGCTCTATGGGACCAATGGCGTGATTTTGTGCGACCTTCTGCGCGGCAGTTCGATGCAGACCTACAGCTCTCAGGGGTACGGTTACGCAGTTGAGAAGGCTGGCGAGACTAAGGGCTGGACGTTCACGGTCTCGGAGGAATCACACATCTACGGTTTCCCGCATGAGATGCGCGATTTCATTCGCTGCATCCTTAAGGACGAAACCCCGCAAGAAACGGCTGAGGACGGGCGAGCCACGCTAGAGATCATTTATGCCGCTTACGAGTCCGCCGCTACCGGCCGGAGGATATCGTGGCCTTACAAGCCTAGGCATCCGGATCGGGTTCCTGTCAGCACCTGGGCAAACGCGTGAATGCTTGGTGGACACCCTTCTGCCCCGCCGTGGCGCTGGCGAGGCATGGGCGCAGTGTAGCCGAATCAGAATCGGCGCATACATCAAAATCAATTTATGCGCCACCCGCGAAATTGGTGTGGGGAAAGTTCAAGGGCACAGATTTCTGGCCATGATTGAGCCCTGGCATGGAAACAAGATGGCGGTTTATACGCGCAGGACGGGCGGATTCTCCGAGCGGCACCTATTGAGTTCCTCACAATATTGTGACGGGACTGGCTGTAGCGGCACTCTCTGAGCGCCGGAATTTCGGCGGCCAGAGGCCGCCGCTACAGAAATCGCCGTCACTATAATACGCGGACCTCAGTAATTGATAGGAGCTTCAACAACGGGCACGCCCTTGTCTGCGCCGACCTGGACGGTGACGGCCATGACGAAATTGTTGCTGGATACCGGGGGCCTGGAACTTCGCTGCTTATTTACCACAGCGCCGATGAACGCGGAGCCAGGTGGGAACGCGAAACGCTCGACACGCAGATGGCGGCTTACGGTGTGGTGGTTGCAGATGTCAACGGACACGGCCGTCCAGATATTGCTGCGGTTGGTTCATCAACCGCCAACGTCAAGTGGTCTGAGAACTGACCTTGCGTTCCGCGGAGGTAATGACCAAGCGCTAAAACCGACCATGTGCTTTCAATAACTTATGGCAAAAAGTAAACATGCGCTTGGGCGCTCAGGCGATTCCAGCGGAAAGTGGTTATCACCGGCCAACCTGTCAAAAAAGGTAAAAGTCCTCTGGAACTCGCAGCTTGAAAGGGCGGTCTTGGCTTGATAATCTAACGGAGGAGGAAAGGCTCACGGCGAAACAGCATTGGTCGAAAGTGCGGAGCGAGTCGAAGGCAGGCAGCGGTGGCCGGCTGACAAGGCGTCAAGTGATGCGCGGCTTGTTGGCGGGCGCGGGCGCAGGAATCGCGCTGCCCGCGGCGGCTTCCGATCCGCTTGGCGGCGGCCCTGCTGCGGACGGCGTCAGCGGGTCCGAAGCAAAGGTCGCTTCGAAGGCTTCCGAAGCGTGGCAGCCAGTCTTTCTGGACGAGCACCAGAACGCGACGCTAATCGTTCTGGGCGAGCGGATCGCTCCAGGGTCGTCCAAGGCCCAAGTGAACCGGTTCATTGACCTGCTGTTGAGCGTGCTGCCCGCGGATGCACCCCAGGGCTTTCTGACGGGCGACAACAACCCGGGATTCACCGTGGAAGTTCGCGCGCCGGCGCGGCAACGGCTCCTCGACGGGCTAGGGGCGTTCGATGGGGAGGCGCGGAAGCGTTTTGGGGCGCCCTTCAAAGTTCTCTCGGAAGCTCAGCAGTTGGCGATTCTCAACGACGCGGCCGAGGCGCCGGCTCAAGCGAAAACGACGAGTCCGAAAATTCCTCAGCTTCTTCCCACCGAGAAGCCGGTCACCCTGCACGACCGGTTTGATGACCTGAAAAACTGGATCATAGGCGCCTACTATTCGAGCGAGGCGGGCACTCGCGCATTAGGTTGGAATGGTGAGCTGTATTTCCCGAGCTTTCCGGGCTGCCCAAGTTCCGAGCGCAACGCTTGAGCCGCGGGAAACGGCCGCTACTCCGCGGCAAGCTTCTCCGCCAAAGCCGGCAGAGATTCCTGATCCTCCGCTGAGAGAGGGGCGTCATTTCGCCGATTTGTGGAAGGCTAAGCCCGCTGATTATGACCGTGCGGTGCGGGTACAGAGGGAGCCATGTTTATAAGGAGGAAGACGCGTGGCGAGCGAAATCTATGACGTGGTTGTGGTCGGCTCGGGAGCTGCGGGTGGCTGGGCCTGCAAGCGGCTCTCGGAAGCCGGACTGAAGGTGGCACTGGTGGATAACGGGCGAAGGCAATCGGACGCCAACTTCCGCGAACACCAGCCGGCTTTCGAGCTGAAGTACCACAACTCGGCGCTATATCTGCTGGCGAAAACCCAGCCGGTCCAAATTCAATCTGGCGGCTCCTGCGACGAGTATACGCATTCGTGGTTCTGCAACGATCTCGATGAGCCCTATACGCACGATCCGGGATACCCGTTCAGCTGGCAGGGGCGGATTCGCATGACGGGCGGCAGGACGAACTGCTGGGGGCGCGTGAGCCTGAGAATGAGCGAATACGATTTCAAGGCGGCGTCGTACGACGGCTACGGCGTCGATTGGCCGCTAAGCTACAAGGACCTCGAACCCTATTACGACCTGGTGGAGGAATACGTCGGCATCACCGGGATGTCGTGGAACGACCTGCCGCAATTGCCGGCGGGCAAGTATCAGCCGCCGATGGAGCTGACGTGCGCGGAATGGCGCTTTCGGACGCGGGTCAAGGAAAAACTTGGCCGCACGATGATGTTGGCGCCATGTGCCAACCTCACTCGCAGTATCAATGGCCGGGCCCCCTGCCATTATTGCGGGCCGTGTTATCGCGGGTGCGCGACGCACTCGTATTTTAACTCCGTCTTCACCACCCTCGCCGACGCCTTCGCGACCGGCCGCTGCACGCTGATCCCCAACGCGCAGGGTTACAAAGTGTTGATGGACTCCCAGCGGAATCGCGCCCGCGGCGTGCTCTACATTGACCGGATCACGCGGGAAGCCAAGACCGTCGAAGGGCGATGCGTCGTGCTTTGTGCCCAGGCGCAGGCATCGGTCCAGATGCTGCTGAACTCTTCCACGCGCGAATATCCGAATGGGCTAGCCAATTCGAGCGGCGTGCTCGGCCATTACATGATGGACAACATCATGGGCGGCGGCGCGGCGGGTGAATTCGACGACGTGGCGGGCAAGCCTTCCATCAACGGGCCGCACCGTCCCGCGGACATCTACGTCGTCCGTTTTCGCAACCTGCCGTTCGATCCTTCCACCCGCGTCAAGTCGTTCATTCGCGGTTACGGGTACGAAGGCGGCGGTGGCCCGGACTTCAACTGGAAACATCGCGGCTTCGGCGGCTATTTTCAGAAGTCGGTCTTCGATCCCAAGGTGACGATCGGCTTTGGCTGCTTCGGTGAGTCGCTCGCCCGCTACGAAAACTACGTTTACATTGATCCCAATGTTGTGGACACCTTCGGCATTCCCGTGCTCCGTTTCCATGTGAAGTACGGCGACAATGAGTTCGCGATGGTTGAGGACGCGGCTAATTCCATGGCGGAAATGATGGAAGCGGCGGGCGCGAAAAACATTCGGACTTATGCCAGACCCTCCAGTCCCGGCTGGGCTATCCATGAGGTGGGGGTGGCGCGCATGGGCAATGACCCCAAAACGTCCGTCCTCAACCAGTTCGAGCAGTCCCACGACATCAAGAACCTTTTCGTCATGGACGGCTCGGCTTTCCCTTCCTCCGGCTGCCAGAACGTCACCCTCACCATCATGACTTTGTGCGTGCGCTCCTGCGACTACCTGATCCAGCAAATGCGGCGCGGGGAAATCTGAGGCGCGTGGAAAACCAATAGAAGGACTGGTCATCACAGCTGCCCCGCGAGGAACGGCCTAGGATCTACCTACTACCGCAGACCTTGACGTATAGTCGGCAAACCGTAGAACTGGCTCTGTGAGCATTTCCGGTCGGATCACGCGCCACTCGGAGTGTACGCGAAACACTTTCGGTTCCACTAATGGCCAGCGGTCGTGGAGGGCCGCTGGCCATGAAAAGATCTTCCTCAAAGCGGGTACGCAGGGCTCCGAAGACGGTCCTTCGACTGCCCGACCTGGATCACGCCAAGGCTGCCGTTCTCAGTAGCCTCACTTGTCCCGATGCCCAGCGCGGATACCGGCACGCCATCGATGAATTCGTGGACTGGTATTGTTCGGAGCCCCGCTTCAACGGATTCAATGCGGACGAGGTTTTGGGTTGGCACAACATCGCCTGGAGAATTACAACGCTTGGATGCTGGAAGACTTCTAGCTAAGCCGGCCCCAACTCATGCAGGATTTTTAGCAGGCCGTTGAGCGACGCACGAACGGTTTCCAGCGCGTTGCCGTTTGGCCGGAAATGTGTTTCGAGCGACATGGTTCCGGTGTATCCAGCCTGCTGCAAGGCCTTGAGCTGGCCGTGCCAGTCAATAAAGCCGCTGCCCACCGGCGCCCAGCTTAGTGCGCCCGATTGAGGGTCTCTCTTGACGTCTTTGACGTGCAGGTGAGGAAACAATCCCTCCACTTCGCGATATCCGTCCGGGTAAGGGACTTCGTTTAGCAAGGCCGCATTGCCTGCGTCCCAATTTGCGCGCAGGTGAGGCGAATTCACATCGCGCAGGAGTCGGCCGAGTTCCTTTCCCGTCCCCAAGTTGCAGTCGTACTCATTCTCGATCATCAGGATTATGCCGTGTTGTCGCGCGAGGTCCGCAGCTCTCGCCAGCCGGTCTCGTACATAGGGATATGCTCTCTCGGGATGGCGCGCCCGCCAGTAGCTGAAAACGCGAATCTTCTCGGTGCCGAAGAAGTGGGCAATCTCGAAGCATCGGTTGAGCAGCAAAGGAGTGTCGCGCTCGGTGAACGTTGAATGGAATTCAAGGGCTTGGGCCGGGTGCGCGGGCATCTCCGGTAGCTCGTATTTGAAGATGGGTGAAGCAATGTCACTCACTTGCAGATGGCGCCGCGCAATCAACTCCTTGACGCGGTCCAGCTCCGGCCGGGTCAGGCTCATGATGTTCTTCTGCCACATCTCACGGAGCTCACAATAGGCCAGCAAGTGACCGGAGATGAAATCCAGAGCTTCGCCAAGATCCTCGGAGATCTCGTCCGTAATGATACCTAATTTGAAGGGCAGCTTCGTGGGTCTGGCCGATGCGATGCCTGAGCAGAGCGTGAATCCGGGCACGGCCAGAGACACCTTGAGAAACTCTCTTCGAGTCCGGCGGTTCTGCATAATCTCAGCCAGGCGTTCCGTTGCCAAGATTTCCTTGACCAGGGTAGCGGCGGGTTTATCCCGCCACTGGCACCCTTCTTCACGAGTTATGGCGGCGTGTCGCCAAGACCGCCTCGTTTGCTATCATACCGAATTCTCATTGCCCGGGCTTTCTCGCCTCGTTGTTCCGAGCTTCCCGTTCAACTAAGCAATCGCTCAAGCCAGTTTCACCTGAAAACAAAAGTGGTTGCGGGCTGCTCATTACCGTCCACAACGCCAGGAATGCGTAATCGCCCGTGAGTCCGGTTCGTTCCACCACCAAGCCACCCGCGACCGAAATCCAGCAGTCGCGAGAGCACATTCGCGAGCAGGCTCATGGAGGCCGCCTTTGAACTGACGTAACCCGGCCTAACCACCGCCGAGGACAGCTCAAAGATTGACCATTGCCGTTTCTGGGCAGGACCACCAGCACAAGACGAGTTCCCGAACTCCAGCGCGCAGTCGTCGTGCTATCAGATACCTTCTATTGAGCAATTTCGGATGTTCGTTTGATGCGGCCGCGAAGGGCCAGATCACAAGGATGAGTTGCCGACTACAGCCATCTGGCACCCGACGGCCGAGAGGAACGGGCAAGGTAGCCGGGCAATGTCCGAGTAACCGACGATCCAGGAGTGACGGAGGAAATCTCGTCGCGTGAGCGGTAGATCTAAGGTTCATCGTAATGGTCAGCGGCCGTGGAGGGCCGCTGGCCATGAAGAAGAATCGATCCTCAAAGAGGGTACGCAGGGCTCCGAAGACCGTCCTTCGACTGCCCGACCTGGATCACGCCAAAGCTGCCGTTCTCAATAGCCTCACTTGCCCCGATGCCCAGCGCGGATACCGGCACGCCATCGACGAATTCGTGGAGTGGTATTGCTCGGAGCCGCGGCTCGCTTTCAACAAGACCGTAGTACTCCGGTATCGCCTTCATCTCGAATCCCGGAAACTCGCACCCGGAACAATCAATCTGCGGCTTGGAGCGGTACGTCGGCTTGCCTATGAAGCGTCGGACTGCGGGCTTCTCAGTCCGGATTTGGCGGCAGGCATCCGCCGAGTCAAGGGGGTGAAAAAGCTTGGGGGTCCGACTCGGCAACTGGCTGACCGCCGAACAAAGCCACGCCCTGTGGCAAGCACCCGACGCGCGCCCTCTAAAGGGTAAACGGGATCGAGCTCTGCTATCTGTACTCCTCGCGTGTGGATTGCGAAGACACGAGATCGTCGAGCTGACGTTCAACCACCTTCAGCAACGAGAAGGGTACTGGGCCATTGTCGATCTGATCGGGAAATCGGGTCATATCCGCACGATCCCATTGCCCGGTTGGGTGCGACAACTGCTGGATGAATGGTTTTGTGCCGCCGGTATTAGCACTGGAAGGTTGTTCAGGCGAGTTCGCCGGACAGGCAGAATCTGGGGACAGGGGCTTACGAAGAAGGCCGTTTGGCATATAGTGAAGGAGTTCGCGAACAAGATAGGAATTACCAAACTGGCGCCGCACGACCTCCGGAGAACGTGTGCGAGGCTCTGCCATGCGGCTGGAGGTGAGTTGGAGCAAATCCAATTCTTGCTGGGCCATGTTTCCGTCCAGACGACGGAACGTTACTTGGGCTGCAAGCAGCGAATCCAGGGTGCCGTGAACGATCACATCGGCATCGAGCCTACCAACAGATGCTTATAGCGAGCGGTTTGCCTTTGTGGAAGAGCCCAAAGGACCACAATTTAGAATACTTAGCCTAAACTTGGTGGCGTATCCACAAGCACGCCAGCTGGATTGACAAATCGCTCCTGAAGGTTTGTCCGACACGAGAAGGCAGGCTGCTCCCAAGTTACTTTTGTCGCACTCGCTGCCACAAAAGTCGGCCCGTATACGTTCTTGATATGTGAACGCAAGAAGCATAGCTGAACCGAGAGAGATGGAAGTCTCAAATTCCGAAAGACTGGACGCAATCTTTCGTGCTCATTACGAGCGCATAGCCCGCGTCATTGGCAGGGTCATTCATGACCAAGCCCGCGCGGAAGAACTAGCGGTGGAAGTCTTTCTGAAGTGGTGGCGCAATCCTAAGGCGCATGGAGAGCACGCGGAAGGATGGCTTTATCGGACTGCAGTGCGTGAGGCTTTGGACGAATTAAGACGCCAGACGCGAAGGAGCCGATTCGAGCGCCTCTTCAGTTTTGTCCGCGAGTCACCGAAAACCCCAGAGCACTTGTACGCCGTCAACGCCGAGCAGCACAGAGTACGAATTGTTCTTGCAGCTTTGAGTCGACGTCATGCCGAGCTACTTCTCCTGTGGAGCCAAGGATTCAGCTACCGAGAGATGGCCGTCTCTCTCCCCGTGAGTCCCGACTATGTTGGGAGTCTTGTCAAACGTGCTCAAGACGCGTTCCGGAAGGAGTATTTGAAACGATATGGAAACAAATCATGAAGCTCAGTGGATCGCCGACCGCCTCGCAACTCTCGAACCACACTGGGGTCCGGATCTCGCACGTGGGCACTCGCTGTTCGCCTCCAAGTTGGTGAAGCGACATCATTCGTTGACGTGGATTGCAGTTGCTACCGCTACAGCTATTGTGTGCGTCGCGGCACTTGCACTTCCCACAACCAGGGCTCTTGCTCAACAACTCTGGTACAGGTTTATTTTGAATCGCGTCGAGGTTGTTCGGCTCGATCTATCGAAGTTGCCGCTGCAGATGCAGGTAACCACCAACGGTCTGGAGCAGGGCGTGCAGGATATGGAGGAAGCGGAACGCAAAGCAGGCTTTAGGCCATATTTACCCTCACCCGGCCTTTTAGACGCGAATCCTAGCATAACGATCACTGGGCCGATCTCGGTTGAACAAACAATCCACGTCCGCGATATCGAATCCGCTCTCGTCAAAGTTGGAGCAAGTGACGTGCAGGTGCCGGCTGAATGGGAAGGAGTTCAATTGCGCACCCAGATCGGACCCATGGTGGAGCTGAACTATCCCGACGGGGTTCAGATCGTGCAAACGCGGCCAATGGAACTCTCGGTTCCTTCCGGTTTTCCTCTGGAACAATTCGCGGAGGTGGCATTCCGGAGCATCGGGGTTTCTTCGTGGGAAGCGCGTGCCATGGCGCAAAGGTTCGCAGCCAATCCAGCGTGGCTGGTCGACCTTCCGCCTGATGCGCTCGTGAACATCCAGGAGGTGTCGCTACAGGCGGGTCCAGGGATGCTGATTGAAGAGGTTGACGACAGAGGCGCAGTTAAGCGGGTGACCGTTGTCCGTAGCGCGAGCGAACGAATGTACTCGGTAAGCAGTGGAAATCGGGAACTGACCATGAAGATCGCCGACGCCCTTCCTTAGTCCGCGGTCAGCAATAAGGCGCCATTCTCCGGCAGCTGCTACCAGCAAATGGCTGGAGAATGGCGCAACTGAAAAGGCCGATCACCGATGTCAGTCAAGCGTTACGGATCCCCGTGGCATCTCCCTGCCGGGTAACGCGCTACTCTTCCGTTATCGGATAAGGGTTGCGATTCTGAAGTTGATGGCGATAAACCCGTTTCCCGATACCCATCTTGACCTTCAGGCCCAACCCCCTCTCGATGAGCGAGTTGGCCTGTTCTCGCCATTTGAGCTTTCGCTGCCCAGAAGTTGGTAAACACAATGTGACTTATCGGGACGAATTCGCACCTGTGGGCAAAATAAGCTGAACGCTCACCTATTCGGCGAGGAGCGCGCCCAAGAACTCTATGCTGGGCTAGGAGAAGTTACTTTCCTCACCCGCGCCGGGGCCTAGAGGATAGCGCGCAATGAACTAACTATGAGGCCGTTGCTCCAACCGCAGCTGTCTCTCTCTTCAAAGTTAGTCGCAAGTGCCATTGACTCTTCGAGAGTCGTCAGCGAATTCGTAAAGACACTAAAGGGGAAGTTGGATTCACCTCGTCGCATCCGACTCGACTTGCCCCTTCCGATGAAAGCTTCATGATTGGCTATCTACTACTGATTAGCGACGACGTGTACGTTTAGGGCTTCGGATGAGTGGCGGGCCGGACCCTCGTTGGGCCTCTGCGACGTGTCTGGAAAAAGTAAAACTGCCCGCCGAGCGTGTTCTTCATATCGACCACCTGTTTGCGCGCATGCAGCGTCTTAATACATACGAAGCAAAGACGAATGCTATGACGAGAATCGGATCAAATTTATCCCAAGTACTGCCACCGCCATTCAGTTGTGAATAGAACGCGAGTAAAAGATCGATCGCGAGAGCAGCATAAACCCACTCAGTCAATCGAGGCACGTTGGGAATCAGAAGGCCCATGCCACCAAGGATGTGGGTCACGCCAATCAGGGGAATGATATAGAGCGGGTATCCGAGCTGCTGATTGGCGATCCTCCATTCGTTGGGATCGCCAATTAGATATGACCTTCCGAAGTGCACCCAGATGATGGTGACAGGGCCGGTTATTACCATCGCGGCTATTTGAGTTGCTCGACCTGCCCGCGCGGGTTTATCTATTGTGTGTTCAGCTTTCATATTGAAAGCGCTCCTCTTCTTGCGGTCTAAAGGGTTTAAATCCTTCTGCAATAAGTCGGCTCTTGTACGCGACTGAAATCAACGCGCTGCATGGCGGGATTGCCTCCGGGTCGTGCATTAAACGAGGGCTTTCTGCACCCTTCACCACAAGAGAACAGGTGAGGGTGCCCTCGTCGCGAGCATCGCCCTCGATCATGTCTACTCTCGGCTGATCGGCGCTCGCCTTCGAGCGAACCACGGCCACGACGGAATGGCCTTCCGCCCGTTCCACCCAAAACAAGAACTTTCATGTTTGACCTCGATCTTTCTTGACGTTAGCGCCGCAGTTCCCAAGGAACCGGGCTGATTCAGCTTGCCCCGGACTTACGCCTTGACGGCGTTCTGTGCAGCCGCAAACACATTGCGTGCGGACGTCGTACCCGCTACGTGCTCCGTACCCGTGATTCCGAGGTCCATCCGTCCCGCGTTCACGCTCTCAAACATTTCTTCGGCAGGTCCAGTGTGGCCCTTCGGGACGCCGAACTGCTCGAACGCTTCCGCCCACCCTGCACGCGGGACGGCAAAGGCTTTTACGTCGCGTTTTAGGACTTCACCCAATTGTTCCGCCACTTCATCCGCGCTTACCATCGAACCGAGCTCGATAACGCGATGCCCTGACCACGCCGGCCCGGTCAGAAGCGTTGCCACCTCTGCGCCGATGTCGTCTGACGCGACCATTGTCGATTTCCGGTTTGTAGGATTGTAGAAGACTGGTAGTGTTCCGCCTTGGGCGGCCTGTAAGCCGAAAAGAAAGTTTTCGAAAAAGCCGCCTGCGCGCACAAATGCGACCGGAGATGGCAGGCAGCGAAAACCTTGCTCCAAGAGTGATAAGGCCGTGATCATCCCCAGCCCGCTTGCTCTATTCGCGCCCATCGACGAGAGCGCTACCACCCGCGGGGGCACTACCTTGGTCAGCGCCTCGACATAGTTCGCAATCACGCCCTTTGCTTCTCTGTAATCAGGCGAGGGTGCCCATACAGCCGGCAACATAACAAAGGTGCCCTCAACACCTTTGAGCGCCGCCGCTATGGCTGTCGCATCGTTCCAGTCTCCATCCACCAACTCCACGCCTTGGTCTGCCCACTTCGCCGCTTTCTCGCGATTGCGCACAAGTGCTCGCACCTGTTTGCCTTGCTTCAGCAGATGCCGCGCGGTGGCGCCCCCAACTTTTCCAGTAATGCCCATGACTAAATACATGCTCGTTTTCTCCTTCATCGCATTCTCCTTTTGCCTCGTATTTGGCGGCCCATCCAAATGAGCGACCTAACTATGAGATGTCCATTGAAACCATTGGTTACAAATTAATCATTGGTTGCATATTGTGAACACATCAACCGCTGTGCCATGAGAGGGTGGTGCTGTTGCAACCAATGGTTATAAAACAACAAGCGGTGGCAAAAATCGGCAAAACGGACTAAGCTATTGAAGTGACATCCACATCACCAAGTCGCCGGATAGAGCGCAAGGAAAGGCTGCGGGGCGAAATCCTTGCGGCTGCAAGCAAAATGTTTGCCGATCGCGGTTACGAAGCCGTGACGCTTCGTGCGATCGCTAAAGAGATCGGCTATACGCACGCCGTGATCTACCAGCATTTTCCTGACAAATGGCATATTCTTGCCGAGTTGAGCAGCGAGACGATCGGGCTGCTGATTCAGAACTTCGACGCGATTGCCGCTAAACATCCTGCACCGAAAGAGCGTCTTTTTGCGACTTCACGTGGCTTGATTCAGTTCTGCACTGCCCATCCACAGCAGTTCCGCAACGTCTTCTTCGGGCCGGAGAACCGCAACGGCATCCGCGCTGGACAATATATCAACGACATTGGCACGCCTTTGTTCCAACGTTTCGTACAGCTCTTTTTCGATGTTGCCAAGGATGAAGGATTGCCAAGTAGGGATGCCATAGTGGTAGCCCACACCTGGTGGTACACGATCTTCGGCCTCGCCACGCTCATGGTCATCCAAGGGGTTGTGCCTGAATTGCCTGACCAGACTCTCGTGGTCGAGCAAACGATCGCCACGCTTTGGGCGGGCGTTCAGATTGTTCCGCGATTGCCGAAGAGCGCAGTCTCTAAGCGATCCGGCCGATCCCGTGCCTCAAAGCAATAACAGCTCTGTCTACTTAGGAGTCATTGGAGATATGCCCGTGGCGTACCAGGTGTCAACCGTCTTTCCAAGGCCGTAGCCCTTCTGGTGGCACGAGAGGCCAGTAAAGCTGGAGACTTTGGGCGAAGGAAAGTCCCAGAGGGCCTACCGAAGCGTCCTGAAGTCCATTCCCAAACACTCACCTCAAGACCAATTCCATGTTCCTGCAGGTACTGAAGGAATTGCACGGTGGATTCCGGCGTATCGGCGTCACAGAAATACGCTCCGGAAATCCACTCGGTGATGATGACTGGAGCTCTTCGCGAGAAGTTCCCAAACTTGGCGTCCCATATCGGTGCATACGTTTAGGGTTGTGCCTACGCGCTTGCCGTAGACGATGATGGCGGTCTTTGCGGCGGCGCCTGGCGGGGCTGCCTCAGCCAACACTCTACAAGAGTCACGGCTCCCGAGGCTTCTCGATATCTGGTTTGCCGGGTCTAACCCAGCGCGGAACACGGCATTTCCTGCTAAATGCGCACGTCGCCGGGAGAGTTCTCGTTTTAGGCCAAATCGCCGATGCACTCACCGACCAGGATTGGTACTGATATGTCGGCTTGTGTGAATCGATTTCAGAAACTCCTGAATCACGCGCCAAACGGAAGTTGCGCCATAGGCGGCAACCTGACGAAAAACGGGCATAACCAGAGGTGGCCTCTAGAGTCCCGGAACGCGCGTCTTTCCGCTGGATCAGAAGCAGCGGTCCATGAGAAGCTGGGTTCATGCAACCAAAACCATCGCGGCGGGATTTCTTAGCGGCCGGGGGAACCCTTGCTGGAGCGGGTGTATGCGGATCGATGCTGGAGGTCGCCAGCGATGCC
>DASZAA010000131.1:0-2575 GCA_035945615.1 Terriglobia bacterium | reverse complement strand
CGGCGTGATGAAGCAGGCGGTCGCTTATCTCGAGCCAAAGATGGAGAAAAAATCCGGGTCGAAGAAAGGCACCATCGTGCTCGCCACCGTGAAGGGCGACGTGCACGACATCGGCAAAAATCTGGTCGACATCATTTTGTCTAATAACGGATTTCAGGTGATCAATCTCGGCATCAAGCAGCCGGGAGATTCGATCATCAAGGCCGCGCAGGAGCATCAGGCCAACGCTATCGGCCTCAGCGGGCTGCTGGTGAAATCGACGCTCGAGATGAAATATGTCATCCAGGATCTCGAACGCCAGAAGCTCGAGTTTCCTGTCATCTGCGGCGGCGCCGCGCTCACCCGCAAATATGTTGAAGATGACTTGCGCCGCGAATACGCCAATGGCGTCTTTTACGCCGACGACGCGTTTGCCGGACTGCACATCATGGAGGACCTGGCTACATCGGACGGCGCTCACGAAGCCCGCTTGCGCGAAGGCCGCACCGTAAAGGAATACGCGAAGGCCGCGGCCGTGGACCAAGAAACCGGACCGGTATTCGCCGAGCGCAGCCCCGTAGTCACCGATGCTCCGGATATTCCCACGCCGCCGTTCTGGGGCGTGCGCGTGCGCAAGGATTACGATCTGCGTGAAGTCTTCCGCTACATCAACGAGACCGCGCTGTTCAAGAATCAGTGGCAATTGAAAACGGCTTCGCAGTCGGACTATATACGGCTGGTCGACGCGAAGTTCCGGCCCATTCTTCAGAACCTGGAAGAAGAGGTCATCGCATCGGATCTGTTCGCCCCGGCCGTCGTCTACGGATACTTCCCTGCCCAGGCGGATGGAAATGACGTAATCGTGTACGAGCCTATGGAGCCGAGCTCTCGCTCGGCCGGACAGCCGATGGCGGCTGCCCCCACAAAAGAACTTCTGCGCTTCACCTTCCCGCGG
Source organism: Terriglobia bacterium (assembly GCA_035945615.1). GTDB lineage: Bacteria > Acidobacteriota > Terriglobia > UBA7540 > UBA7540 > RH2-MAG17b. The sequence continues at coordinate 1,641 of DASZAA010000131.1, read as the reverse complement.
CAGCGCGAAGGCCGCCGGTTGGCGATTTCAGATTTCTTCGCTCCGAAATCGTCCGGAAGAATGGACGTGATCGGTCTCTCCCTGGTGACGGTCGGCCCCAAGGCTAGTGTTGAAACGCAGCATCTATTCGAAGGCGGAGAATATACGCGCTATCTTTATCTCCACGGGCTGAGCGTAGAAACCGCCGAAGCTCTGGCGGAGCTGCATCACAAGAAAATGCGCGAAGAGTTGGGCATTGCCAGCGAAGACGCGCCGGAAATACGCGACTTGTTCCATCAGAAATATCGCGGCTCGCGCTATTCGTTCGGCTATCCGGCGTGCCCGAATCTCGAGGATCAGACCAAGCTCTTCGCGCTGCTCAAGCCGGAAGAAAATGTAGGTGTTCGTCTGACCTCTGGGTTTCTCCTTGTACCGGAACAGTCGACCTCGGCCATCGTGGTACATCATCCCGGCGCGAAATATTTCGTGGTGTAAATATCCCCGTATGGGCCCGATTTATCGCGGTTTTACAAAATGCTGACACCGGGATGACAAATCCGCTCTTGCGAGATTGCAACATTTACGCAGATCCCCACCGGACGCGGGTTCTCCGCCCCAAGGGATCGCGGACTTCAAGCCCTCCGTCACCAGGAGGGCCGGAAGAAAAACTGGCGCTGGCACCGCAGGGGGTGTTGGCGCCGTTTTGTTTGGCTGGCGTTCCCCGGTCGAAACTCACGCCCAACACCATTTTCAGACCGAGGCAGTTGCACGCTCGCGTCGCTCGCGCGGTGAACCCTTCGATTTCGCTCAGGGCAAGCTGCGTCCGCCCCTACATGAATCCTTCAACTGTTACAATTTCAGGTTATCGCCAGAACAACTATCCAGCACAATGAAATGTCCTTTTTGCGGATTTGAGAACGACAAAGTAGTCGATTCGCGCGAGAGCAAGGAAGCCGATTCGATCCGGCGCCGGCGCGAATGCCTGAAGTGCGGCAAGCGCTTCACCACCTACGAGCGCATCGACGAGATCCCGTACATGGTCGTTAAGAAAGACGGCCGCCGCGAGAAATTCGACCGCCAGAAAGTGCTCAACGGATTGCTGCGCGCCTGCGAAAAGCGCCCGGTACCCATCAGCAAGCTGGAGCAGATTGTGAACGAGGCGGAGTCTTTTGTCATTGAGTCGGCAGAGCGCGAGCGCAAAACCAGCGAACTCGGCGAGTTGATCATGAACCGCCTGCGCCGCTACGACAAGGTCGCATACGTGCGTTTCGCCTCGGTCTATCTTGATTTCAAAGATGTCAAAGAATTCATGAACGAGTTGAAAGATCTGGTGAAGGTCAAAACTGGCTAGAGACTTGCAGTCGACAGCCCACGCGTGAAGTTGAGCGACCCAGAATTGGGAAATTGGGGAATTGTGCAATTAAAGAAAACGGCTTCCCGCCTCTCAATTTCGCAATTACTCAATTTCACAATTACCCAATTGTTCAAGGAAGATTAGTGAATGACTCATAAAGTTACTCTGATCCCCGGCGACGGCATTGGTCCCGAAGTCACGCAGGCGACCGTCCGCATTCTGGAAGCAACGGGAGTCAAGTTCGAGTGGGAAACTTTCGCCGTCGGCGCCGAAGCCTATGAAAAATCCGGCGAATATATCCCCAAGGA
>DASZAA010000130.1:0-13078 GCA_035945615.1 Terriglobia bacterium | reverse complement strand
AGCGGCACGGCGGTGTGAATGGTGGCAAGCTTTTTTGACAGTAACGCTTCCTTTGTGTAGTCGCGCAAAGCGTCGCGATAACTTTGTTTCGAGGCTTGCTGCCAATGTTCAAGCGCATTTTCCAGCGTTGTAAACTTCTGGATCAGTTCCGTGGCCCCTTTGGGACCAATATAACTGCGCTTCTTCGCTCCAGGTTCCAAAGCCGGTTCCTGGCCCGGCAGCGGACGCGCTCCCGGAATGTTGTCACTCGGGTCACCCGTGAGCGCAATCCAATCGACCACCTGAGCAGGGCCGACGCCAAGCGATTCCTCCACCTTCTTTGGGTCAAAAAGATTGTCCTCGTCCCTTTCTTTTGCGCTGCGCGGAGGCTTGAGGACTTTGACCTTGTCGTTGACAAGCTGGAACAAATCCTCGTCTCCGGAAACAATAAAGACGTCATAGCCCTGCTGCGCGCCCTGACGGGCGAGCGTCCCAATCAGATCATCCGCTTCGAAGCCCGCCTTCTCGACAATTTTGATCCCCATCGCCTCGCAGAAACGGCGCACGTAAGGCATCTGCGCCGCCAGGTCTTCGGGAAACGCCGGGCGGTTCGCCTTGTAAGACTCAAACAGCTTGTCGCGGAACGTGGGCGCGGCGAGATCAAAAGCAGCCGCCACAAAGTCTGGCCGGTGATCCCGCAGCAGTTTCCGTAGCGTGCGAACGAAGATAAAGATCGCTTGCGTCGGCATTCCTTGCGGAGAAACGAGCGGCATCTGCATTGGAGCGAAAAACGCCCGGAAAACCAGCGACATCGTGTCAAAAAGGAAGAGCTTCTTTGCTGCACTCTGCGCCAAGCATCACCTCCACGGGATCACTTCCCATGGTACGTGAAACCGGGCAGCTGGGGAATGGAGTTGTAGCGGCGGCCTCTGGCCCGGATTATTCTCAAATCGGATTTGCCATCAAAGGTAATCGCTTGATGAGTAGCCCGGCTTGCAGGTTTCGGCTGCCGCTAGAACGAAAGGAGCTTTACCCCTACAAGTCCTTTACGCGGAACTGGTGCAGGGCGATAGCGAGAGCAATGATCAAAAATAGGCCGGCATAGACTACCATCGCCGGGCTGGGAACGGACGCGCTGCCGAAGGGGGAAAAATTGAGGGCGCCAGCCAGCGGAGACTGCATTTCAAATGCAGCGCGGCGCCACAACGATTCGCTGGGCATGATGATGCTGGCAATGATCCCCGCGTCCACGGCGTGCGGGCTGGAAGTGGCGGCGCCAATCTGCTCAATCCATCCGCCGAGGAACGCAACGCCGTGCAGCCCGAGCACAATCACGCCGCTCGCCAGCGTGGAGAATGCGGTGCCGCACAGCAACGTAAGATTGAGCAGCAGGATGCTTTCAAGCCAGACCAGGCAGAGGCCGCGCAACAAGTGGTGCGCAGTGGCTCCGCTGATCAAGTAAGCCACCAGCGCCACTCCGCCGAGCATTAGCACTACGTATGCAGTGAGCATCACCACAAACCCCAGCCACTTGCCGAGCAGGATGGCGCGCCGCGTAACGGGCTTGGTGGCGACGGCGTGGAGCGTGCCGGAGCTGATTTCGCCTGAGAGCGTATCCGCCGCGGTGAGGATGGTCATAAGCACAGTGAGAAGGTCCGCCGCGTAAAGGCCAACCATGAGTGTGCCATCCATAATCTGGCCGCGAATCACTGGGCTGTGAATGCGATGGGCGATATCTTTTGCCTGGAAGTGCAGACCCGTAGCGAACAGCGCGAGGAAGCCCGCTCCGGCGGCAAGCGCCATCCAGAGCACTTTTTTACGCGCCGCCTCGCGGAAGGTCACGCCGGCCATGATCCAGGCCCCCGCCAAGCTTTTCAGGCCCATCAGAGGCCTCCATCTTCGCCCACAATTTTGAGGAACAGGTCTTCAAGCGAGAGACGCTGAGGAGTCACTTCATAAACGTCCGCGCCCTGGCTAACCAGAAAGCGTACAAGGTTGGGAAGGTCTTCCGTCGAAGCTACTGGGAAAGTCAGGAGGCCGTCCGCGGCATGAAGCGATTGAACGCGCTGCTCAAGACCCTTCAGCGTTTCAGGCCCGATGTTGCCAGCGCGCAGCGTCACCGTGATTTCGCCCTCCAGTAGACCCGCCAAGCGGCGGGTTTCGAGCACTTCGCCGTGCTTGATGAAGGCCACGCGGTCGCATGTTACTTCAACTTCGCTTAGCAGATGTGAGTTCAGAAAGACCGTGGCGCCGCGGCTGCGCTGGGCTTTGATGATGTCGCGCACGAGCTTGCGTCCGGCAGGGTCGAGGCCGGAGGTTGGCTCATCAAGGAAGATCAAGTCAGGATCGTTTAGCAGCGCCTGGGCTAGGCCGATGCGTTGCATCATGCCTTTAGAGAAGGCGCGCAGGCGCTTTTCCCGGTGCGGCCAGAGGCCCACTTCGTTCAGCAACTCCGCCGCTCGCGCGCGAATGAGCGACGACGCCATCCCATAGAGGCGGCCGTGGAACTCCAGCAGTTCGGCTGCCGTGAGCCAATCGTAGAAGCGGAAGTGTTCGGGCAGGAAACCGATTTTGGCGCGCGCCACGACGTTGCCGGCCGGCGCGCCCAGCACTTGAGCCGCACCCGCCGTGGGCGCGATCAGTCCGAGCAGCATCTTTACTGACGTGCTTTTGCCCGCGCCGTTAGGACCCAAGAAGCCGAATACTTCGCCGCGCGGCACGTCGAGCGTTAAACCACGCACGGCCACCTTATCGCCGAAAACCTTGCGCAGGTTCTGCGTCTTGAGCGCAAGGTTCGCGGGCGCGGATAAAGTCGAGCCGGCTTGGGAAACATTCATGCGAAAAGAGCGCCTGATGGTCAATTGAGCGAACCGGCCAGCGCCAGAGCCTGCCCGGAGTCGCCGAAACCGTGAATTGAATAAACGACGCCGTTCTTTACCCAGATCAGATCGAACTCCGCCGGACGCCCGTGGGACGCGGCGCCCACAATCAAATCACCCTGCACACCGTCGACCGGCTCTTCAACATACGAACTGGCCCGGCTGGGAATGGGCACGACCAGGGTTGATTTCCAATCTACCGTCTGGCAGAAAGCTTGTGCTTCCTGTGGGCTCATGCCCGCCGCTTCGAGGCCGATTTGAAAGAGTTGATTCACGTTCAAGTCCGGCGGAACGCTAACGGTGGGGCTTGGCGCTTCAACTATCATCACGCAGCCCGCGCCGGGCGTCGGCGCGTTCTGCTGATTATTGCCTGCATTCGCGGCGCTTGCATCTGCGCCGTGGCGCGCCGCCGCGCAGTTTCCATAGCTGATGACCGCCATTTTGGGAATATGCACGGCGATGGTTTGATCATTGACTGCCGCGGGAATTTGAAGATCGTTCCGTCCAAAACTGTCGAGGATTTCCTGCAAGCGGTTCTGGTCAAGTTTCATCACGTAAGCCTGCTCACCCACCACGCCAATCCGGGGCGCGCCAGGGCCATCGGCGCTCAAACGGACTCGAAAGCCCGTCAAGGCGCTTGCTTGGGTCGCGTCCGCTACGGTCTGCGGTTTTCCCGGTGAGAGTGTGACCGTTACATCGTTCGAGATCACCTGCCGGACGAGAGCCTCCGTGTCCGGCCCAGGCGAGACGTTGAAATCCACCGGAACCACGGTCACTTTCTGCACGCGCAGCATCGCCAGCACCCGCTGACCCAGACTGCGCGCCGGAGCAAACGTAATCAGGAGCACAACCAGCGCAGCCACCGCCGTGGCGCTCCAGGCGGGCATCGGATGTCTTGCAAAAATACCCACCAGGCGGCCGCCGCGCCGGGGCGGAATCTCCGCTTCCGAATTGAGCCGGGCTTGAAGGCGCGAGAACGCGCGCCCCGGATCGTCTGCTTCTCCGGACGCCGGTGGCGCTAATTCATCGAGCGATTGGACAACCGCGCCGCGCGCATGGGCGATTCTTTCCGACCGTTTCTCGCAAGACGCGCACGCAAGCAGGTGCCGCTCCGCTTCCTGCCGATCTGTCTCGCTCAGCTCATTATCAAGCTTGGCTCGCAATACTTTATCCGAAAGGCAGCTCATATCTCCTCCTGTTTCCCATACAATCGTTCGTAAAGCTTGCGGAATTGATTTTCCGCGCGGATCAACATCGTGCCCACCCCGCCCCGCTTCACCCGCAGGGCTTCGGAAAGCTCATGATAGGAAAACCCGCTGGCGCGCAAGATCAGGATCTGCGCCTGCGCGGGCCGCAAAGTGGCGAGCACCCTACGCACCTGCGCTTGCCTCTCTACCCTCAGAACGTCCTCGAGCGGGCCGGCATCCGAATGGGGTTTAAGCAGCCTTCCCGCCTGTTGTTCGTACCGCCAGCGCCGCGTTTCAGCGCGGAGGCTATCGATGCCCAGCCGGGTTGCCGTGCGGTAAAGCCAGCCACCCGGATTGCCTTCGCCCTCGTGGACCTGCGGTTGGTGGTAGAATCTCCAGAAAGCTTCGATGGCCAGATCTTCCGCCCGCGAAGGATCGCCGACGATCCTCTGTAGCACGGCGGCCACGCGCCCATAGTTCTCTTCAAAGATGCGTTGAAACGCTTCCTCAGACCAGCAGGTCCGAGCGCCGCCTGCGCGCTTCTCATCAGTTAATTTCACAAATCCTTCTGCGATAGCCGGCACTCAGAACCTCCTAATTCTATGCTATGTAAACGTATGTCAAACGGAAAATGTGACGGTCAGTCTTTGCAGAGATTATGCGGATGCCCACCTTGCTTCCTGCGCCGTTGGCCAGCCGCAGAATCGTGCTGGACGAAGCGGCTTTTCTTTGATAGCTTTTCGAGTTGCAATTGGGGCCGGCACGCTACAGGTTTGTGCCATAAGCTGGGCGCTGCAGTAGAACAATTAGAATCTGAATTGCTACTCCTTTTCAGAGCTGGGGTGGCAACTGAAGTTGTAGTGGCGGCCTCTGGCCGCCGGTTTTTAGTCTTTAAGGACCGGCAGCGAGGAGGCCACTCGAGAGAAAACCATCACTTTAACTAATTCGGAATCCTCAACAGGAGGCTTTATGCACCGCCGCAAATTTTTAAGCATGAGCGCAGCCGCTGTGCCCGCGTTGGCGGCCACTCGCGCGCAATCCACCCCTGTGCCGCCGCAAGCGGCTCAGGGCGTAACTCCCGTATCGCGCAATGCCGACATCTTCCTGTCGCATCGCCTTGGCACGGACCACGCCGAGGCCGTTTCCCTCATGGACGTGAACGGCGACGGCAAGCTAGACATCATCAGCGGCGCCTATTGGTACGAGAATCCCGGCCCGCTCAGCGCCGTTTGGAAAAGGCATCAATGGCGTGATGTCCCTGTCTTCCCGTTCCGTATTGCGGGGGAGAACAAGATTGAGTTCGTCGCCGACTGCGCCCAGCATGTGGTTGATGTCAACCACGACGGGACGCCCGACCTAGTCACGGCTGCTTGGCAGACCGACGGGATCTGGTGGTATGAGAATCCCAAAGACCCCAGCGTTTATTGGAAGCCGCACTTCATCTGCCACTCAAAGGCGACCGAAGGCATGGCCGTGGGGATATTAACGGCGATGGCAAGCCCGACATCATCTTTAGCCATTACCAGCCAGCGAATTTGATCTGGATCAACTTCGCCGGGCGCGAGCCGGTGGCGCACTACCTGGGCGGAAAGACGGCCGATGGCCACGGCGTTGGCATTGCCGATCTCACCGGCAACGGCAAGTCGGATATCCTCACCGTTCATGGCTGGCTCGAAAACGTGGACGCGGACCACGACAAGTGGAACTGGCATCCTGATTGGGAGCTCGGCGAGGCCGGTTTTCCCATCATCGGGCATGACGTAAACGGCGACGGCAAAATGGACATCATCTACGGTCACGGCCACAGTTTTGGCCTTTACTGGCTTGAGCAGAAGGTGAGCGGCGGAAAGCGTACATGGGAACGCCACTTGATCGACGATTCATTCTCCGAAGCGCACGCCCTAAAGCTGGCCGATATCGACGGCGACGGCGAGCCCGAGCTGATTACCGGCAAGCGATACCGTGGCGACCCCGACCCCGGCCTGTACTATCCACTCTGTATTTTCTACTACAAGCTTGACCGCCGTACTGCCATCTTCACCCGCTTCCCCATCAGCTTTAACGGCACGGCGGGCATCGGCACGCAGATCATGGTGGATGATATTGACGGCGACGGCGATCAAGACATCGTCGTGGCTGGAAAAACCGGCGTGCACTGGCTCGAGAACCTGCGCGTGGATAAGGTTCCACCCAAAGTCCGCGAGCAGGAACTCTGGCTGAATGTGAATTGGCCCTTCGCCGGGGAGTCCAGCGCCAACAGCCCCGCTGGCCATGAGTTCGACGCCGCCTCGATTGTGAAGTGCGAATAGGCGCACGGTAATTACGTCATCAAAAGTCATTCGCAAATCGCGATTCACCCAGAGACATAAAGGGGGGCACTACCGTGTCATAGGGCTTTGCCAGACAGCTTTGCCGGCGAAAAAGGGGCCCATGCTCTCGATGTACTGAGAAGTCTGGCGGGTCTTGCGCATGGCTTCGACACAGGCGGAGAGGGGAAACAGTTCGCGCCCGACAAGTCCGATCACAAAATCATTATCATTCTTATCGAGACCGAAGCAGGCAAGCCGGATATCGTGTGCGTAGTCGCCCTCACCGAAGGCGTGGCCGATCTTACCGTGTTCGCTCAAGACCGGCCCTTTTTCCTCGGGCGTTAGGCTGGAGAATGCACCCGCGCGCCGCAGCGGATACCATATCGCCCACGGCCACGCAGGGTTGAGCGCCGTTTGACGTGGCTTCTCGACCAACCAGGCATCGAGGTCTGGCTCGTGGCCAATCGCATAGGTGTGGCCAAGCATAGTGTACTCAGGCTTGGGCGCGAGCGCGGCGAATGGGGGCTGCAGGAGGAACGAGCGTAATTCTTCGACAAAAAAAGCGGGCGACTCGCTCCAGGCGAGCAGAGCAACGCCGAGCGGGTCATTCATGTCCGCATAGAGGGCGCTTTCAAACCCGGCGGTGGCCAGCGATTGCGCGAGCGGCGCAAGATCGCGCGCTCCGCCAAACGCTTGCAGTTGCATAAAGAGCCTGCGACTGGAGAAGACGCGCTCGCCGTTGCGCACCGCGCCTTTCTCACGCAGATCAAGCTCAAAGGGCATGTTTTAAAACCTCATTTATCGTGGAACCGTGCGCCAACCGCCATTGTGGCGGCCTCTGGCCGCCAGTCTTCGCTCATTAAAAACCAGCGGACGATGTCTATAAGGGGTCGCCGCTACAATGCCCTCACCTGGTAGAAAGCCGGATCACTCCGCCGCAGGTCTGACGCTCAGGCGCTCGGTCTCACGGTAGGTGTGGACGACGCGGTGAAACACGGTGAGGTTCGAGAAAACAACGATCACCCAAAGCACCGGCGCCATGCGGTCGGCGAGCGCGCCGATGATGAAGAGCACAATCCGTTCGGGCCGCTCGAGGAAACCCACCTTGCACGAAGGAATCACGTTTTCGGCTCGGGCGCGCGTGTAGCTGGTCATGATCGCGCCAACCATGCACGCCGCCACCAGAACCACATACCAGAAACGGGTGCCACGGCTGTAGTAGACGAGCAGCCCAGTAAGCAAGAGGAGGTCCGAATAGCGGTCAAGCACGGAATCGAGAAACCCGCCGAAAGACGTGACGCGATGGGTAAGGCGTGCGACAGGGCCGTCCGTAAGGTCAAAAATCGCGGCTACAATGATCACCACGCCCGCCCAGCGGAAATAGCCGATGGCAAAGAGATAGGCCGCCACCAGGTTGATGAATAAGCCGATGGTAGTGAGCACGTTTGGATGAACGCCACGGCGCACGAGGGAACGCACAATCTGGTTAAAAAGGAACTTGCCGCCCCGGCCAATCTGCTCAGTAATCATAAGCTGTTATTCTACGGGGGAACGAGCCAGGAGGCAAAGTAGCAATTGCCGTTATCCCAAACCGGCACGGCCCACTTTTGCTATACTCGCACAGGAGAAGGCGATGGCGTTGAACGTGGACGAACCCCGAAAAATCATGGTGCGTGCGACCAACTGGATTGGCGATGCAGTGATGGCGCTGCCCGCGATCGAAGCCCTCCATGCGCGCTTTCCAGAGGCCGAGCTGGTGGTGGTTTCAAAGCCCTGGGTGAGCGGCGTCTATGAGCATCACCCCGCAGTTGACCGGCAAATTCTGTTTGATCCGCAAGGCGAGCATCGCGGGCTAAGCGGCTTAAGCAAACTCATCCGGCAATTGCGTGAAGAGGAATTCGACCTTGCCGTCCTTTTGCAGAATGCCTTCCACGCCGCATGGATGGCGTGGCGGGCGCGAATTCCGGCGCGCACCGGTTACGCGCGCGATGGACGAGCACCGCTGCTGACCCAACCCATCGAGGCGCCGCCAGCCGCGGTTTATGGGCATCAAGCCTACTATTATCTTCATTTGCTGTTTCGGGCGGGCATCATTGCTCGACCGGAGCCTCCGCGCCCATTGGCCGAAACGCGGCTCGAAGTCACAGCGGATGAGCGGAACTGGGCGGTGAGACGACTGGAGTCACTGGGCATTCAGGGTCCGCGATTTCTGCTTGGACTCGCGCCCGGCGCTTCCTTCGGTCCGGCCAAACGCTGGCTGCCAGACCGCTTCGCGGCCTTAGCCGACCGCCTGGTCGAGGTCTTGAATGCTGACGTGCTTGTCTTCGGCTCTGCCGCGGAAAAGCGTCTGGCCGAGGAAATCACCGGCGAGATGGACCACACGCCGGTGATCATTGCGGGGGAAACCACGCTGCGGCAATCGATGGCGCTGCTTGAACGCTGCCGAGTGCTGGTGACAAACGACTCGGGCCTCATGCACCTGGCCTCCGCCATGGCGCTGCCCGTGGTCGCGGTGTTCGGCTCAACGGACGCGCGGGCGACGGGACCCTTTGGCCCTTATGCGCGCATCGTGCAGCATTCTGTGCCCTGCAGTCCGTGCGGCCTGCGCGAATGCCCGATTGATTTCCGCTGCATGGAGAGCGTCAGTGTGGCAATGGTATACCGGGCCGTGCTCGAGATGGTGCGGCAGCTTGGGATCACCCACGAACGTGCCGCGCGCGAAAGCGGCAAGCCCTAATCAGGGCTGATACATATCCTATGCACATTTCGATTTACGACCGCGCCGCGCTGCTGGCACTCATCGACCGCTTCGCCCGGCAAGAGATTGTGGTGCTGGGCGATCTTGTGGCCGACGAATTCATCCACGGCGAGATTGCACGTGTCTCGCGCGAAGCGCCGGTGCTGATTCTCCGCCAGCGTGAGAAACGCACAGTGCCCGGCGGCGGCGCGAACGCAGCGAACAACCTGGCTGACCTGGGAGCGAAGGTCCGTCTGGCTGGCGCCGTGGGCGAGGACGATTCGGGCGACGCGCTGCTCGGCTACTTCGAGAGGAAAGATGTTTCAACGCGCGCTGTCAAGCGGGTGAAAGGATTCGTCACACCCACGAAGTCGCGCGTGCTGGGCGGACTTGGACACGGACACCTGCAGCAGATCGTGCGCGTCGACCGCGAGCCGCCGCGTAAGCTGGACGGCAAAATCCGCCGGCAACTTCACCAGAACGCGCTCCGGTGGCTGCGGGGCGCTTCCGCTCTGCTGGTCTCGGATTACGGCTTCGGCGCGGTCGATCCCCAGGGGGCGCGGTCGCTCCAACATCGCCGACCCGGCCTGCCGGTAGTCGTGGATTCGCGGTACGAAATCCTGCGTTATAATCACGTGACGGCGTCGACACCGAACGAACCGGAGATGGAGGAGGCCCATGGAGAACGCGCTGGGAATGACCTGCGCGCGCTTCATCGCATGGCTGGAAAGACGCTTCGCCGCTGTTCGCTCAAGGCGCTGCTGGTCACGCGAGGGCGCGAAGGCATGGCGCTGTATGAGTCTGGCCAAAGGCCAAAAATGCTGAGCATTTTTGGTTCCGGGCAGGTGGCGGATGTCACCGGCGCCGGAGACACAGTGATTGCGGCGTTCACGCTGAGCCTAGCCGCAGGGGCGAGCTTTCTGCACGCAGCGATGGCTGCCAACTGTGCTGGCGGCCTGGTCGTGATGAAGAGCGGAACGGCCACGGTGACGGCGCGCGAGCTTCGAGAAGCCATTCGAAACGTATGATCGACAAAATGATCCCGCGCTCCGCGGCGGCGGCGCTCGGCAAGGGTTTGCGAAACGAGGGCCGTATAATCGTCTTTGCCAACGGCTGTTTCGACCTGCTGCACGTCGGGCACATCCGCTTCCTGCGCGAAGCAAAAGAGCAGGGTGATGTGCTGGTGGTGGGCGTCAACAGCGATCGCGCCGTGGCTGCGCTCAAAGGCCCAGGCCGCCCGCTGATGCCTGAAGTTGGCCGGGCAGAGCTCGTGGCCGCGCTCGAATGCGTGGATTACGTGATTGTTTTCGATGATCTCACCGCCGAAAGCCTCCTCGCTGACCTTTGTCCTCATGTGCAATGCAAGGGCACCGACTATACAGAGGATTCTGTCCCTGAGCGGCGCCTGATGGAGGAATTGGGCGGCAAGGTGCGGATCACCGGCGACGCGAAGCAGCACTCCACGCGCGAAATCCTTGCCGACATCCGGAAGCGTTTTGCAAAACATTAAATCTTGAAATCGCTGTTTCCCCCAACCTCATAGAATGCCCGCCACCTTGCGCAACGTTTTGGTAATCCGGCTCAGCTCGATTGGCGACATCGTCCATGCGCTGCCCGCGGTATCCGCGCTGGGTGAAACTTATCCCGAAGCCGAAATTACCTGGGTTATCGAGCGGCGCTACGCGGTTTTACTGGATGGCAACCCTTTCGTGCGGCGGATTATCCCTCTGGATACTTTGGGCTGGCGGAAACGCTTTGCTTCCGTGCAGACGCTGCGTGAAATCGCCGCTGCGATCCGGGCGCTGCGCGAGCGCCGCTATGATGCGGTCATCGATTTCCAGGGGTTGATCAAGACGGCCTTGATCTCATGGACATGCCGGTCGCGGCGCCGCATCGGATACGCAAAATTTATCCATCGCGAGCCAGGCGCGGGTCTCTTCTACACTGAAGAAGCGCCCGTCGCTGAAGGAATACACGTGATTAGGGAAAACCTGGCGTTGGTTGAGCAGCTAGGCGCGCGCCCCTCAACCTGGAGGTTCCCGCTTCCGCGTAATGCGAACGACGAGCAGTATGCCGAATCGCGCCTCTCCGGCATTGGGGATTTTATTCTCATCAGCCCCGGAGGAGGCTGGATAGCAAAGCGGTGGCCGCCGGACAGCTACGCAGCTCTACTCGCTCGTATGAAGCAGCGCCGCGAGTTCGCCGGCCTAGCCATCGTGCTTACAGGATCACCCGCCGAAGAGCCGGCCATTCGCAAGATTCTCGAAACCGCCGGCAGCCAACGCGCTTATTACATTCCCGCAACCCTCGGACAGTATATTGCTCTTGCGCGCCGTGCCCGGCTTTTCATCGGAGGCGACACCGGACCAATGCACCTTGCTGCCGCGATGGGCACGCCTGTGCTGGCAATCATGGGTCCCACTGATACGGTACGCAATGGACCGTTTTCGCTCGACGACATCGCGCTTTCAAACCACGCGCCAGTAAACCATACGCGAAGGGGAAAATCTTCCGAATTTCTCCAAGGGATTTCGGTGGATGAAGTCGTTGCCGCCGCGGAGCAGCGCCTGGCGAGGACCCATGCACATTAACTATAGCGCTTGGGCGGCGCGGTCGCGGGTGCCTTTGGGGTTCGCTTTCGCGCTGGCCTTTCTCATCGTGAGCCGCCCCACGCGCCAGTCAATCGCCGCCGGCATGATTGTAGCATTCGCGGGCATCGTGATCCGGGGGCTCGCAGCAGGTTGTATTGAAAAAAATGCGGTACTTGCGACAGGGGGCCCGTTCCGCTATACACGAAACCCACTCTATCTTGGCAGCTTCATTCTGGGCACGGGCTTCATCATTGCCGGAGACTCCATTCCACTCGCCATCGCATTCGTGATCCTTTTCGCGCTGATTTACGCGCCCGTCATGCGCCGCGAGGAAGCGTACCTGCGCCACCTGTTCGGCTCCTTGTACGACGATTACGCGCGGCAAGCGCCCCTCTTTTTCCCCATCCCGGGCCGTTTTTCAACGGGCAGGGCTGAATTCCGCTGGCGTCAATACTGGAAAAACCGCGAATACCAGGCGGCCATCGGCTGGATCGTGATTTTTATTTTTTTGTTTGTGAAGTCAATGTTACGATAACGCGGAGTCCGGGTTAACGTTTCCCGTGATTCCGCCGTCTAAATGCTTATGCCATGTTGCCTCATGCGAAGAACTGGAATTGCATTCACGCTTGTCCTTCTGAGCGGTGTCCTCTTTGCACAAATTCCAACGCCACAGGCCGTCTTGCCCTTCAATCCGGGCGAGACGCTGAATTACGCTATCACGTGGTCCGTATTTCCTGCAGGGGAAGTTACGTCTACGATTGGCGAAATTGGATCGGGACCCGGTGACGCCTACCAGATCAATGTCACGGCGAGGTCGAGCGGCGTCGTTTCGCTGCTCTACAACATCGACAACGCCTATCACTCTACGGTGGATCCCAGGAGTCTTTGCTCCCGCGAGATCAAAAAGACGATCAACGAAGGCGGCCGCCACAAGCAAACTCACATTCTGTTTGACAGCGGAAAACGAGAGGCGATTCTCGACGAGCGCGACATGGGTAAGGCTGGTCATCCGCTGAAACATTCGGAGAATGCTATTCCCGCCTGTGTCGAAGATATCGTTACCGCGTTTTACTACTTGCGCCGCCAACCGATGCAGGTTGGCGACAAGATCAGCGTCCCAGTCAATGATGGCTCGAAAACTCATACTGTCGTCGTGGACGTGCAAGCGCGCGAGCAAATCAAGACCCCGCTTGGACCGCGCTACGCGTTCCGGCTAGAGCCTCGCGCTCTGGGCAACCTTTACAAAAAAAAGGGGCGCATGTTGATCTGGATTAGCGATGACCATGAGCGTTTGCCCCTTCGCATCAAAGCCATGATGCTGATTGGCACCATCACGGGCAACCTGCAATCAGTGACTTATAAACACACATCCTCCACGCCCTGATTTGGCGCGGCG
>DASZAA010000129.1:0-14460 GCA_035945615.1 Terriglobia bacterium | reverse complement strand
TTTCTGGAGGGCCACAATGTCCTGATGATTGGTCGCAATCAGCGTCCCCATGTTGCTCCGCGCCATTCCAAGATCGTTGGCAATCGTGCTGACGTTGGTCTTGGTCTTGGCCAATTCGTCCTTGGTTGCCGCGGCGTCCTGTGTGACGGATGCCAACTGTTGCTGATCGGCCTTGGTTGCCAAGGTTGCCTGGAGCTGTTGAGTATTTTGCGCTTCTTCCTTTTGCAGCCTGCGCACCAGGTATCCGGCGTAGCCCGCGTTGTGCAGCGCCTTCTTTTCATTGGCGCTCATGTTGGTGACGGTGCTATCCAACTCGGCGCGAAGCTGATCGAGCGACTGCGCGTTGGCATTCTGAAGTTGCTGGACTTTGTTCGAGAGATCGGCGCTCAATTGCTGATTCGCCTTGGTCTGCTGTTGCGACAGCTCCGTGCGCAGGGAGGAAAACCTGCCGAGGGAGTAAACTTCGCCAATGATCAGGAGCGCGAGAATCACGAAAATGGCAATAAACGCTCCGGTGTGGTCAGGCTTGGGAGCCTGCTGAACAACAACCGGCTTTGAGTCAGTGTTGATCGTTTCCATGTGACGCCTCCGAGGTTGACTTCAATTTAGTCAATATTTTTGTGTAGAAGTGATAACCTCAGCCCTGTATAAGCACGGCACATGCCAATTCGCGTGCTCGACCAACTCATTTATTTACAATATGATGCGGTGACTAAGGGAACCATAAAAGCGCGTCCCGCCGCATTTCTTACTTTCTCATCGTGTAAAAATGTGAATCTATACGCCACTCCACGAAACCCCATTAAGTCTTTAGAGTAGATGGGATTAATACGCTAGGGTCCCCGTCTCACCTGTTCGATCCGTTCAGTTCTGCTCCCTTCTCCACAGCATGGCCTGCCGCTTGAGCGGCGTCTTTCTTCGGCCGTTCCTTGGTCCAATTTTCCTTATTCACCTGGCGCGCGCGGCCTATGGCCAGTGACCCGGCGGGCACGTCTTCGGTCACGGTGGACCCGGCGGCCACATAAGCTCCCTTTCCCACGCGGACGGGCGCCACTAGCATGGTCCCGCTTCCGATAAAAGCGTTGTCTTCAATGAAGGTAGGGTTCTTATGTTCACCGTCGTAGTTGCAGGTGACGGTGCCCGCGCCGATGTTCACCTTCTCGCCCAGCGTAGCGTTGCCGAGATACGTCAGGTGCTGCGACTTCGATCCGCGCCCAACGCGGGAGTTCTTAACTTCGACAAAGTTCCCGATGCGCGCTTCCGGCCCGATCACGGCACCATCACGCAAATGAGTAAAGGGGCCTATCGCGGCGCCCGAAGCGATTTCGCATCCATTGACTACCGAAAATGGGCGGAGTAAGACTCCATCACCCACCACGGAATTCGCCAGTACGCAGTAAGGCCCTACCACGCAGTCCTTGCCGAGGCGCGTGCGGCCAAGCAGGTGGACGCCAGCTTCGATGCGCGTGTCGCGCCCCACCTCAACCTCATCGTCAATCACAGCTGTCTTCGGGTCCACGATGCCGACCCCGGCGCGCAGGAGATCGTGCGCCTTTCGCCGCCGGATAAGTCTCTCCACCTGCGCGAGCTCAATCCGATCGTTCACGCCCAATACTTCGCGTGAGTTTGCCACCTCATAAGCTGAAACCTTCAGACGCCGCCGGTTAAAAATGCGCACCATGTCTGTGAGCAAATATTCTTTCTGCGCGTTGGTGTCGGTCAGATCATCAAGGTGCGCCAGAAGTTTGGGCAAAGCGAAGCAAAGGATGCCGGAGTTGACCTCGCGCAGCCTTTTCTGGGCGGTTGTCGCATCCTTTTCTTCGACAATCGCGCGCACGCGGGCGCCAGGAGCGCGCAGGATGCGCCCATAGCCTTCGGGGTTCTTCAGGCGCGTGGTCAGGATGGTGGCAGCCGCGCCGGAAGCGGCGTGATGTTCAGCCAGCGCGCATAGCGTTTCCGGGCTGAGCAGCGGCGCGTCGCCCACGAGGACTATCAGGTTGGGGCTGGAGCACGATTCGAGTTCAGACCGAGCGGACATCACAGCGTGACCAGTGCCACGCTGCTCGCGCTGGGCGATGAACCCGAGGCCCGGACGGGCGAACGCCTCCCGCGCACGGTCCCCTTCGTGGCCAATCACCATCCAGGCACGCTCCGGTCCTGCGCCAAGCGCCGCCTGGAGCACATAATCGCCCAGCCGCCGGCCGGCCAGCCGGTGCAACACTTTAGTATGCTCGGACTTAAACCGCGTCGCCTTGCCTGCCGCAAGAATGAGGACTGAAAATCTGTTGTTTGAAAAATCTTCCATAGTCAAGCTCCATTGGGCGCCATCAGAACTGCCATTCTGACCGTGGGCTTTTGTCCAACGCAAAACACCCAGTCAGAAAAACACTCACCTTTGCTACTACCACGACATCAACACCGCAGAGTTTTACAAGCAAAACCCTGCGTTACACATCCAGCCTAGCACGCCACAAACCAAGACAGGGTTGGATAGTCAAAATGAGCGCATCGTCTCGCGCGGCGGTTCATTGCGGTCGCGGCGGCGGGGGCGGCGGAAGCGACCCGATTCTCTTCTTGATGCGTTCGAATTCAGGACTATCTTTGATGCCGTGCCGTGCCGGACCGAGCAGAGGAATCCCCTGATTGACATTGGCAATACGGTTGCCTGGATTCGGATGGTCTGAGAAAAACTGAACCGTCTGCTGCGGATATTTTTCCTGGAGGATTTCAAAAAACTGCGCCATTGCGTGCGGATCGTAGCCCGCGTGGTAGAGGATGTACGCGCCTACTTCATCCGCCTGCGCTTCCATGTCGCGCGAGTTTTTGAGAAAAACCGAGTTTAGCCCGAAAGCCAGTCCGGCGCGGAGAATGCTCATCGATCCGCCCGATCCCGTGGCCGCGCCGAAAATAGCCAGGGGCAGCGTTGCCAGCGATTTCACGGACGCCTGATGTGTGCCGTGGCGCATCACTACGTGTCCGATCTCATGCGCCATCACCCCGGCAAGCTGGGCTTCGTTCTGCGCCACCACAATGGTGCCCCGGTTCACAAAAATAAAGCCTCCCGGAAGGGCGAAGGCGTTGATGTCCTTCGTATTGACCACATGGAATTTCCAGGCATAAACCGGAAGGTTATTCGGAGCAAAGGACGCCAGCCTTTTCCCCAGATCATTGATGTACCGCAGCGTTTGGGGGTCGCGCAGCATCGGCGTGGTCTTTTCGATTTGCGCGGCCGCCTGACGGCCTTCCTGAACGTCCTGCGCCGGCGTGTACAGGTCAAAACCTGGCTTGAAGCGAAGCTCGCGGATGCCATAGACCATTGCGGGAATCGCCAGCATGCTAACCAGCGCCACAATGATTAGAGATTTCAGCGCCGTTCTCATGAATACAATCCGCCGCTAAATATGCTCCGCTCTATCCTATGCCAGCAGCGCCTTCCGGCAATAGGCGTAGCATTTTTTCATCTCAACAATCGTATCCAAGCCTGGCTTCGGGCCGTATTCATATTCGATGTTGGCGGGAATCTTCCAATGGTTATCACGCAATAAATGCAGCACTTCCACGATGGGCGTATTGCCTTTGCCAAACGGCACGGCGGGCCCGTGATTGCGCTTGCGATCCTTGATGTGTAGCGTCACGATGCGGTTGTGATGCTCTTTCAGGAACGAAACTGGGTCGCAATTGGCGGCGGTGAAGTGTCCGATGTCGAGGTTGATGGCTAAATAGGGTGAGGCGCCTTTGAGCGCGCGGGCGAAAGTATCGGGCGTTGAGAACTGATCGGGGTCGGCGGTATCGTCGTGATTGTGGAAACCCACCACAATTTTGTATTTCTGCGCATAAGTGTCAATCCGGTGAGCCATGCTGACCGTCGACGACGCCGTAATATACTTCACTCCCAGAGCCTGCGCCATTTGGAAGCCACGGTTCATTTCGCCATCCGTAAAGCTTTTTTCGAAGCTGATGTTGTAAGCGTAAATTTTGACGCCGGCGTTGTTGAACTGACGCCGGATGTTGGTGAAGTGGCTTAGAGGAACTGTCAGCCTCCATTGGCGCAACTGCTCGCGGGAAACTTGCGGCTCCACGCCGCCCTGCCAGATCTCGGCTTCGCCCAGCCCAACTTCCTGATACGCTTGAATGACAGCGGGCAGCGGCCGGTCGCGGAAAGAATAGCTCTGCGCGCCGATTTGAACGCCGCGCACAACAGAATCGATCCACTGCGCCCCCCAAAGTTTCTTGCTGCTGGCCAGAAGCGCCGCCGCCCCGCCCGCCAACGCCATTTTGCCCGCTTCCCTACGAGAGATAAAGCTCATGTGGCCTCCTATTTGAGAATTGCCAGTATACGCAAGGGGGAGCATGGCGGCAAGCGGCAGGGAGTGTGGATAGTTGTTTAGCTCGCGAAAATTGTAACGGCGTCTGGCCGCCGGTCATTTAAAAACCGGCGGCCAGACCCTACAACTCTATTGACCCCGCCTCTTAGTGGGCAAAATAATCCGGCTCGTTGCCAGGCTTCCATTTTATATTGCAGCCAACGCTGGGGCGCTGGTTAGCCGGAACTTCCTTGCCCGCCAAGACCGCCTCAAGCGCCGCCGCGAGATCGTCTCCCGTCACCAGCCGCCCATTGCCCGGACGGCTGTCATCAAACTGTCCGCGATACACCAGGGCGCGATTGCGGTCAAACAGGAAGAAATCCGGCGTGCACGCAGCGTGGTACGCGCGGGCGATTGCCTGGTTTTCGTCATACAGATAGGGAAAAGAATATCCAGCCTGCTCGATTTCTTCAGCCATTTTCTCGGGGCTGTCTTCCGGATAGCGCGAAAAATCATTGGAGTTGATGGCCACAATCCCGACACCGCGCGCGCCTTGATATTCTTTGGCCATGATCGAGAACCGTGCCCGGATGTGTTGGACGTAGGGGCAATGGTTGCACATGAACGCCACCAGGAGCGCAGGCGTGTCGTTGAAATCGTCCAATGAGACGAGCTTGCCAGAGGGGTCCGGCAGCTTGAAATCGGGAGCCTTGGTGCCGAGGGGAAGCATTGTTGAAGGAGTTTCAGCCATCTCAATCCTCTTTTCTGTAGTGGCGGCCCTTTACTAGCCTTGATAGCCGGTTTTTATTTAAATGGTAAAGACCGGCGCCCAAAGCCGGTGAGACGCTGCCGCTACAACAGTATGGATTTAAAGAATAGTGTATCGCATCGCGGTTTGCCGAAAAACCCTAAAGCGAGGTCTTCCTGACCGGGGTGAAGGATCTGCCCTTCTTCGCAGCCCGGTAAAGGTAGATGCTCCGCTATGTTCAGCATAAAAGTGCCCTCGATTGAAGCCAAAAGCCGTCGCGCGTTATCTTAACCCATGCTGTTTGGAATGCTGCTGCGTGCAATAGCAATGGGATGAGAACGATCGGCGTAAACGCACCCGCACCGGGATCCCGCGTTTCCGCGGTTTGTGTGCGGGAGGCATGAAAGGCCGCAGGATTTCTGAAACGCGAAACTCCGCGGTACCCGCTCCTGTTCCCTAATGCATCGCTGCGATTACAGAGGCTGCGTTTGGTCGTGATCTCGCACCGCAAACGCAACGATATATGCGCCACCCCCGCGCGCATCACATCAGGTCAGTATGCCCCCAGTGGTCGGAATAAACCAATTCGTGAACGTGGCCGTCCGTGCCGATGTAGTTCACATGTTGCTGGTTATTGAAGGTGGTCTGGTATCCGTCTAGCGCGCTTCCGGGTGCCGGATTGGGCGCCCTGGCGGCCTGAGTCAGGTCGGTAGGACCCCAGTGGTCGGAATAAACCAATTCGTGGACATGACCGTCCGTCCCGATATAGTTCACATGCTGCTGATTATTGAAGGTAGTCTGGTAGCCGTCTAGCGGGCTTCCGGGCGCTGGGTTGGGCGCCTTGGCAGCCTGAGTCAGGTCGGTATGCCCCCAGTGGTCGGAATAAACCAATTCGTGAACGTGGCCGTCCGTCCCAATGTAGTTCACATGCTGCTGGTTATTGAAGGTAGTCTGGTAGCCGTCTAGGGGGCTTCCCTGTGCTGGATTGGGCGCCTTGGCGGCCTGAGTCAGGTCGGTATGCCCCCAGTGGTCGGAATAAACTAGTTCGTGGACATGACCGTCCGAGCCGATGAAATTGACGTGCTGCTGGTTATTGAACGTTGTGGCGTAGCCGTCAATCGGGGTGTTCGCAGCCGTTGTTAGCGAAGGTCCGATGATGCAGTTCGAGTCAAGGTTGGACCAATACTTCTCGACCTGCCACGTCCGGCCCGCGACTGTGTATGGGACAGTAATGCAGCAGGGTCCCGTTGCGGAAGCCTCGCAAATATCACCTATCTCACAGCCATTGTCGTTAAAATACCCTTGCTCGTCGGGATTAGTAAACGCCTCTGAAAGCTCATGACTGACGCAGAAACTGATGGAATTCACAAAATCCGTTCCCGTCGAGGATTTCGCATAGCCCTGTACCGTGGCCCAGATTAAATTGTCGCGCGACGTGCTGGCGTTGTATTTCCCGTGCTCGTGGTAACCACAGAAGCCGCTGGTTTGCCCGTCTAGAGAGAGCGTTGTATCGGTTGGTGCGAAAATCAGGTACACAAGATTCTCTTCATTCCCAGCGGGCTTGGGCGTCACCGCGCCCTTATCCAGCCAGGTCGTAAGCTGGCTCTGCATCTGAGATTCTGAAAAAGCTTGGCCGGGATGCTGGGAATTTGGCGTTGGGAACGTCGTCATATTGATAACTGCGTGCCCTTGGACCGAGGCGGCGCCCACGCCGTACTGGGCCAGACCATCCCAGTAATTCCCGGTCGCCAAGTCCGAAGCAAATTGGTCCATGCTGGTTACAGCGGCCGGAGTATCCGTGAAGAATTGATCCCAGTAAATAAGGACCACTTTTGGAGTTGGCACAACGTGCCCTTGATGCGACGTAACGCCGCCCGTAAATCCATGGCAAACACTATTCACCCCGCCCGCATTCTGGCCCAGCCTGAGCGATACACCACCGCAGCCACATGGACGTTTCTCTTTCATTCTTCTCCTCCTCTTTCGAAATTTGAATTCTGGTTCATGGGAAAAATGCCGGCAGTTGCTAAGCCGCCCAGCAACTTGCTGGCGGGAAGTAGCTGCGGTTTGTGCACAATGAAAACGGAAAGGCGCTACAAAGCCGACCGCGCGAGCGGGCAAGCCGGAGATCCGGCCGGTCGGCCCTGCGGGCTACTTGAGGGCAACTCCCGCAGGAAAGGCTCCCGCTTGATAATCCGCATTCCGATTTAATGTTAATTTCTGGGAGAACTGATGCCCCAATCAGAGCACTACCCTACTGCGTTTGTCAAGCAAAAATGCTCAGCGGGACTCGGCCCAGCCTCGGCGCTGGTGAGCGGAGCGACCTCACCCTCACCGGCGTCAGCGACATCAGCCACCCTCACTTCTGGAAAAGCCCTCCAAGACGCCTACAACATATTGATTCAGGGTTTTCAGCGCGCTGCGCCCGAGCTAATTCGGTGTCTTTAAGAAGAGCATAGAGAGCCGAGGATCGTCAGATCCGCGAGGTTATAGCACAATCGGTAGGTTCGATGGCGTATCCCTGCGGTAAACCCCTCTCGTATCGGAAATCGAGGGCCGCCATTTCCGCCGGAATGAGGCCATCGATGAGCAGGGCGCTTGGACCATCCTGCTGTAAGACGCTCAGTGTCTCTTATCTTCGAGCGCAAAGCAGCGGAGTTCCTTGACATCGCGGGGCGCGGCCCATAAAATTGAGGCTTGGACGAGTCAGGAGGGCCTATGGAAGGACATCATTTTGATCATCAGACGGTAAAGGCCCAAGGCGGAGCGCGAATCACTTCGCTTCCTGCTCTGGCGTTAGTCCTCGTGGCAGTCATGATCTTTGGGGGCATGAGGGTTGTGTTCGCGGGCGCTCTGCCGCAGGACTCTTCCAGCTCATCCTCTTCTTCATCTTCAACTGATGACCAGGCGGCCCAGCCGCAGCAACCTCACAAGCTCACCAAGCAGGAAAAGCGGCGCCAGAAAGCGATCCGGAAGGAGATGGAAAGCCCTTACAAGGACTTCATCGAGGGCCCTACGGGCTACATCATCACGCCGGAGGAACGGGCGGCGTTCAAGAAGCTTACAACCGACGACGAGCGCGAGCAATTCATTGAGGCCTTCTGGGAACGGCGCAATCCCAATCCCGGCGATCCCGAAAATGAATATAACGAGGAGTTCTACCGGCGCGTAGCCTACGCCAATGAACATTTTGCTTCCGGCGTTCCAGGTTGGAGGACGGACCGGGGCCGCATCTACATTATGTACGGGCCGCCAGACGAACAAGAAAACCACGACTCGGGCGGCAGCTACGTGGCAAACCCCAACGAGCTTCCGTATTCGGGGCCTGACGCTTCGACCGAAATGACCACCTACCCGTTCGAAGACTGGTACTACCACTACATTCCTGGGATTGGCGAAAACGTCAAGCTGGAGTTTGTGGACCCGACCATGTCCGGTGAATTCCGCCTGACGATGAACCCTTGCGAGAAGGACGCTCTGGCGGAAGTGCCAAACGATTCAACCGGATGCCAAGGCGGAGTCTCCATCGGACCTATTTACAACCCCAATACGGTGATTCAGCCGCCGTCGGGCATGAATGCTACGATAAACACCGCCATGCCCGAAAGCATGGAGGAATTCACGCAGCTCGACACCTATGCCAAGATTTTCCAGCCCCCCCAGGTGAAGTTTAATGACCTGAAGGCCCTCGTGACGCATCATCTTTCGGAGCAATCGCTGCCCTTCAAGGTGCGGACGGACTTCATCCGCCTCACTTCCGACATGGTGCTAGTCCCGATCACCATCCAGGTCGATAACCGGGAGCTCGAATTCCAGAATAAAGATGGCGTCATGCACGCCACGATGGATATTTTCGCCCAGATCTCAACCCTAAGCGGAAGGGTAGCGTCCACAACAGAAAAATCCCTGGTTGTGGACGTCCCGAAGGACGGCTTCACCGGCTACGTGCAGCACAAATCGATTTACCAGTATATCGCTCCGCTCCGACCCGGCCACTACAAGCTCAGTGTCGTACTAAAAGATGACAACAGCGGGCACATGGGCAGCGAATCGATTGGCGAACTCGTTCCTGAATTCCCCGACGATACGCTCGAATCAAGCTCGCTGATTCTTGCCGATCTGCTCCAGCAGGTTCCTACCACCGACGTGGGCACGGGACCGTTTGTGATCGGCAGCACCAAAGTGCGCCCGAGCGTCGGCGATGTTTTCGTGCATGACCAGAACCGCTATCTCGGAATCTACATGCAGGTTTATAACCTGGGCGTGAACCCAAAAACGCATCGTCCCAACGCCCAGATTCAGTACAACCTGATGAAGGACGGCAAGACCATCTTCACCACCACGGAGCAGGCCGCCGATATCAAAGATGCTTCGAACCAGGTGACCATCCAAAAGACATTGCCGCTTCAACCATTGTCGCCGGGCGATTATACAATGGCGGTTAAGGTGACGGACAACATTAAGAACAAGTCCATCGATAGCCATGCAGCCTTCGTGGTGCAAAAGTAGGTTGCTTGATCGAAGCCGTTACCTTCGCCCGCGCCGTTGGGTATGAGAAAACTGCGGAAGCCCAAACCGTTTACGTCCTCGAAAGAGGCCAAACGGCGAGCTCGTATTCTGCAAGGCCAGGCGCGGCCATCGCGCCTTCACGCCAACCGCAAGAAAAAGCCTCCAAAATACCCCGAAAAGGACGCGCTCTTGGCAGAATGATCGTCTGGTGCCGCGACCTGCCCGTAGTTGTAGCAACGGGCAAAGCCTGTAAGGGGGGCCACCAGTTTTATAGTGCAGAGTTTTGCAAGTAAAACTCTGCGATTTCCTTCAAAACTAGAAATCTAAAATCGGAAATTAGAAAAGCTGCTACTACAACCGCAGTGCTCGCGCTCCAGAAAGATCAGAGACACATTAAAGTAACTTTAGATCTTAATGGGACAACTTTAACCTCGACACCTCTCCGCGTTTCCGAGGCTCCGCGAACCATCAGAGTGCGGATATGCGTTGAAAAGTCCTTTATTATTTTGCACTTGATTGCAGATTGTAATTCTTTTATACTACGAGGCAATGGCTTGGGCACTAGCGATCGTGGCGCTCCTGGTCGTTGGGTACGTCTTTCGTCGCATCCTGCGCTTAGACGAGCCGGAGCCGCGCGCACACGGGCGAATTCCCTTATCCCCAAATGCAGAAAAAATTTACCGTCCAATCTCCCTGGAGCTAGAGACCCAGATTATTCTTCTGGGCATCTCGCTGAATGAAGCTCTTGGGCAACGACAGGCGGGCAATGAGGAGAATGCGTGGCGGCTGGCGCGGCTGGCATTATGCCAGTGGGATCGTTTGGCGGAAAAAGTCACCGTTATGCTCAAGTCGATTGCAGACCATTTCCCTCAAACGCGTTCCTTAGTTTCCATCCGCGACCTCACGGCCCACGAGTTCAAGTCGAACGCCATGATTGAGTCCATGCGGATGGGCGCGATGCTTCACGAAGTCATCTTTCGCTCGAAGTCGCGTTATCAGTTCCAGGTCCGCGTGATCCGGCGCGCTGTGGATACGCTTACCCAGGAGTTCAACAGCGCTATCCGAGCTGCAGAGCGCGCCCCTGAGGGTGCGGAGGACCTGTGGGACAAGATTGACCCCTCCTTTCACGATTTTGATCTGGTGGTTAAGGAATCGCTGCTTGCCTTCCGTGCCTTTCTGCTTGCAGTGCCGGCATGGCTGCTTCCAGAAATCGCAGCCGAACTCACCGAAGTGATTTCCCATAGTGTTCGTTCCAAGTCGGTTGTCACCTCCACCCGTAGCTAGGCTCGGAAAGGCCACCCGGCGAAACGCTCCCACAAGGGCGACGCTTGATGCCGAATCTATATGGAGCGCTACCGTTTTGGGGGATAAGCGGAGTGCGCCATCGATCCCACCTTTATGGCTTTCCAGTTTGCGCGAGGACCTTTGGTAACGCGATTTATCTGTACTGCGGCAATGGCGTTTTTCATGGCTTCGTTTCTGTGCCCGGCATCCAATGGGCAAGTGGCTCATGAAGTTGACCTGCAAGGGCGCATCCGCACCAACCAGGGGCTCACCCTGCCGACGGGCATCCGCGTGGAGGTGCAAACCGACGCAGGGGTCGACGCCGCGCAGCAATTCGCCACGCCGGAGGGCGAGTTTTCATTCCCGGGACTTCCCAAGGGCGTCTATAACGTCACTATTACCGCAGAAGGTTTCCAAACCTATCAAAGAACAGTTGACCTCACTCTGACGGGCGATTCTTACTTCCTCGATGTCTATTTAAATCCCGTGAATCCGCAAACCCAGGGCGCGGCCAATCCTTTATCGCGGACCGACCGGTCAGCGCCCCGGAAAGCCCGTAAGGAAGAAGCCAAGGGCGAGCAGGCGCTCGCGCAACACAAATCACCCGAAGCCCAAACGCATTTTGAGAAGTCGGTGGAAATTTATCCCTGCTACGCGCGCGCCCAAGCCAATCTTGCGCGGCTGCTGGAACAAAATCATGAGCCGCAGGAGGCAGAAGCGGCGTTGCGGAAGGGTCTTCAATGCGACCCTGATTACTTGCAGTCTTATATCGAGCTCGGTGAATTTTTGAATGACGAAAAGAAATACCCAGACGCCAAGGCGGTGCTTCAGGAAGGCGCGCGCCGCGCTCCGTCGGTCTGGCAGTTTTATTATCAACTGGGACTCGCTGATTTCGGCATGGGCGGAACCTCCCAGGCGGCGGCGGATTTTCTCAAGGTCAAACAGTTCAACCCTACGCCTCCGCCGGTTTTTTACGTAAGACTGGCGGACGTTTATGTGAAGGAGTCAGCCTATAACGACGCCTACAGCGCCCTCGAAGATTATCTCCGGGCTGATCCCAGCGGGCCGTATGCCGGAAAGGTCAAAACCGTGATGCAACGCATGGTGACTGCCGGATTGATCAAGCCCACGCCGACCCCGCAACCCAAACCCTGACCCGTTAGGCCGCCGGTACAGATGCTTCTCGTTCGGACTGATGGCAAACCGCAGAGTTTAAAGGCAAAACTCTGCGTTGCACGGCTTCGGACCCTTGATCTTTATAAAGACCGACGGCCAGAGGCCGCCGCTACAGCAGCTTATCGCTTGATTTTGGTCTTGGATAGGTTTAGATTTTAGGTATGAATAAGATAATACAAATTAGGCAAACAGCGAGTTTCGCCAGCTTATCTCTTTTGGCGTGTTGCGTGGCGTTCGCGGCTCCGCAGACTGCGCAGCGTGACGAGGCGCAGAATTCAGCCGTCACGACCCCCTCGCTGGGGGAACTTGCGCGCGAGGCTAAGGCAAGCCGCGCCAAGCAGAGCCTGAAGGATGTTCCGCTCTATACCAACGACAATCTGCCCACGAACGACGGCGGCATTAGCGTCATCGGACCATCCGCTTCAGCCGGGACGACGCGATACGGCGCGCTTTCCGCCAAGGCAAGTCTGGCCAATGAGCAGCGGATGGTGTATCTCAGGGGCAAGCTCAGCCAGCTTCAGCAGCACCTGCAACTGCACCAGCGGGAAGTCGCGGTGCTCCAGCAGCAGCTCAATCAAAGCAGGATGGAGTGGTCGCCCAATCCCAATGAAATGCTAAAGCAGGAATATTCTCATCAGAACGTCAATAATCTGGCCGGTAAAATTGATCAAAAGAAGCAGCAGATTGCGAGCGATCAGCAGCAAATCCAGACTCTTCAAGACGAGCTTGCGCGCGATCAGACCCGCTTTGGATGGCTTAGCGAGGCCTCGCCAGCCGGCGCCGCCGCTTCCGGCGCGGAAGCCCAAGTGCCTCCTGGCGTACAGCCCGGAAGCCCGGAATATTGGCAAGCCCGAGTTCAGGCGGCTCAGCAGCAGCTCCAGACGGCGAAGGAAGAAGAAAGCCTGGCTACAAACGAGCTCAGCCTTTTGAAGCTCCAGCAAGTTCGGTCGCTCGATCCGAACACCCAGGCCAATCTGGCCTCGAACATTCCCGCCAAGCAGTCGGAAGTAACCGCCGCCGCTCAGGCGGTTGAAAAGGCTCAGCAGGCCCTCGACAAGGTTGAGAAAGAAGCTCAGACGGCGGGTTCTAAAGCGCAGTGAATCGGATCGCAACTGCAGTTGTAGCGGCGGCCAGAGGTCGTCGCTACAACTCGTCACCCGCCGCTTTACGGTAGAAAGCCAGTTGCGAATCACCGTGCCGGATGAGACGAGTGCGATGGAGTTCGCCATAATGTTCTTCCAGTTTGCACTGCCGGGCGTGTTCGGCAATCACCTGGGAATCCGGCAGCAGCAGGCGGGACCTCGCTAGGATGCGCAGCGAGCGATGGTATTCACCAACTTCATCATAGGGTGGATCGAGAAAAACAATCTCAAACTGGTTCCCTTCGCGCTCCAGCCTTTCAAGCGCGCTCCACACCGGTCGCGCGATAACTTGAAAACCCCCGCGGAGGCCGAGCGCGTTCAGGTTTTCCCGGATAATCGCGACGGCAGGCCGGTGGTGCTCGAGAAAGACCACGTCGCTTGCACCGCGGCTCAGCGCCTCAATGCCTACCGCGCCGCTTCCGGCGTATGCGTCCAGGAATCGCGAGCCGTGCACGCTCCCGCCGAGGACATTAAAAAGCGTCTCGCGCAGGTGATCTGACGTCGGGCGAAGCCCCGCGCCTTTGAGCGTCCTCAAGCGCAACCCCCGATATGTGCCCGCAATAATTCGCATCGAAATGGATCACCCAACCCGCGCCAGACGATACCGCTCCGGCCATCGCGCTCCGAGCGCGCGCGTGAAATCCGTCAGTTCATCGGGTGATTCGGGGCGCTCCACGAATTGGATGGCCTCGCGTCGCGCCCATTCGAGGATTTTCTGATCGCGCAGCAGGTTGGCGATGCGAAACGCGGGAAGGCCCCATTGCCGCGTCCCCAGAAACTCTCCCGGCCCGCGCAGTTTCAAATCCATCTCTGCGATTTTGAATCCATCATTGGTCTCGGCGAGAATACGCAAGCGCTCATCCGCGACTTCGCTTCGGGGGCCGTCCGCGATCAGCAGGCAGAAAGACTTCCCCGCGCCTCTGCCGATGCGGCCGCGCAATTGATGAAGCTGTGCCAGGCCAAACCGCTCGGCGTGCTCCACTAGCATCACTGTTGCGTTGGGAACATCAACGCCCACTTCCACAACGGTGGTCGAGACCAGCACGTCAACCTCTCCGGCGCGGAAGCGGCGCATGACGCTTTCCTTCTCTTCACCCGGAAGGCGCCCGTGCAGCAACCCAACACGAAAGCTGGGGTAGACGTTTTTGGAAAGATGCTCGTGCATTTGAACGGCGGGCTTGAGATCGAGCTTCTTTGATTCCTCGATAATGGGGTAGACGACATAAGCCTGCTCCCCGCTCTCAACCTTTTTACGGATGAACTCAAACGCTTGCGCGCGGTCGCGCCCGGCAAAAAT
>DASZAA010000128.1:0-52414 GCA_035945615.1 Terriglobia bacterium | reverse complement strand
GTACTCGAATTTCGATCTGAAGCTGGAGTGGAAGGCGCGGCCGTGCATCGACAGCGGAGTGATGTTCGACGTACACGAGTCGCCTGAATATCACAATACGTACGACACAGGCGTGGAGATGCAGATCGCGGACCTGGCGTGTACGGTTCCAGACAGCCGCATCCTGATGGAGCGCTCCGGGGACATCTTCGACATGATCTCAGACAAGGTGGAGTGGGTAAAGCCGGCGGGCGAGTGGAACCAGTTTGAGATTATCCAGGACCACGGGCGCCTCCAGCTCTTCCAGAACGGGCACAAGGTGATCGAGACGCAGTTGTGGGACAGGCATTGGAAGAAGCTGATTGCGGGAACGAAGTTCGCGCGGATGCCGGGGTACAGCAAGTACCACTCAGGGCATATCTCGGTGCAGGGGACGGAGCCGAAAGGGGAGCCGGGGGTGAAGATTTGGTTCCGGGACATCATGATCCGCAAACTGCAGGCGGGGAGTCGCTGAATTCGGTATGGGTGAAAGCGACCCCGGCCAAGCAGCCGGCAAGCGATTAGGAATGCCAGCCCCAGTTTGAACCCTAACGCCGCATTCGAGATCGGCAAAGTTGGCCCGGCTTTGATCGATATTTTCCAAGAGTAAAGCTGCCGCGACCGGGTTACGGGTAAAACAGCCTCCCACTTGGCAGAACGGCCAGCTTTAATCGCTGATCTACCGCAACGCCTTTTGCAATGAGGGTCACGGCTCCGCCCGAGTTACGGGCCACCCGGAACGTGAGCCTGCGCTATCCCCCGTTCTAAAGTTTACGCAGGGCAGCGCTGCGTCACCTGGCCGATGGCATCGAGTAAGGCTTTGGTGGAAATAGGCTTCGAGACATAGGCGTCCATGCCGGCGGCGAGGCAGCGTTCGCGATCGCCTTTCATGGCGTGGGCGGTCATGGCAATGATGGGGACATGGCAGCCGATGCTCGCTTCCCTTTGTCGCAACGCCGCCGTAGCTTCGAACCCGTCCATTTCCGGCATCTGGACGTCCATCAGTACTAAATCAAAGGCCTGCTTGTCGAAGAGCGCAAGGGCCTCGCGCCCGGTGGCCGCCACAAAAACGAAGTGGCCGTACTTTTCGAGCAGCCGCCGCGCCACGGTCTGATTGACGGCATTATCCTCCGCCAGCAAGATGCGGAACGCCCTGCGTTTGGCATCGAGCGTATGCCGGGTGATCAAGGGCCGGGAGGAATCCGTTTCCTGTCGTTTGCCCATTACCCGCAGGATGGCTTCGCGCAGCTCGCTCTGGCGGACGGGCTTGGTGAGGTAAGCCGCCACTCCGAGATCGCGGCAGCGCGCCGCGTCGCCGCGCTGTCCGGCTGAGCTTAGCATCATGATGGCGGTGCCGGTCAGGTGTGGTTCGCTGCGAATTTGCTCGATTAACTCAAACCCGTCCTTACCCGGCATCTGAGCGTCCACCAGCAGGAGGCCAAAGGGCGAGCCCTCTGGCGCGGCAAGCTGGGCTATAGCGGCTTCGGAGCCATCCGCCATCACCGGCATTGAGCCCCACCGGCTCAGCATCTCCTGGAGGATCGCACGGTTGGTGGCGTTATCATCCACCACCAGCACGCGCAGGCCGTCGAGGTCGCTGGACTCAGCTAATGGTTCCTCCAGCAAAGCCTCGCCCCGCCCAAGGACTACAGTGAAATGAAACGTGCTGCCTGCGCCTACCTTGCTCTCAACCCAGATGCGGCCGCCCATCATCTGCGTAAGCTGGGACGAAATGGTGAGGCCAAGCCCCGTCCCGCCGAATTTGCGCGTGGCGGAACCATCCGCCTGAGTGAAAGCCTCAAAAATTAATTTCTGCTTTTCGATAGGAATGCCGGGACCGGTATCCGAAACGGCGAAATGGAGCATTATCTGTTTTTCGTCTTGCGCTTCAACCTCGACGCGCATCACCACCTCACCATGCGAGGTGAATTTGATGGCATTGCCCACGACGTTTACGATGATTTGCCGTAGACGCACGGGGTCGCCGAGCAACCGCTCCGGGATGCCCGCCTGGAGATGACAGGCTAGTTCCAGCCCTTTCTGATGGGCGCGCAGGGCGAATGACTTCATGGTGTCTTCCAGGCTCTCGGTGAGGCCGAACTCAATGGTTTCGAGTAAGAGCTTATGTGCCTCAATCTTGGAGAAATCGAGAATGTCATTGAGAATGGCAAGCAGCGAGTCGGCGGAAAACTTAACCGTTCGAAGGTACTCGCGCTGATCGCCGTTAAGCTCCGTGTCGAGCGCTAGCTCGGTCATGCCGATGATGCCGTTCATCGGAGTGCGGATTTCGTGGCTCACATTGGCGAGGAATTCGCTTTTAGCCTGGCTCGCGGCATCGGCGGCTTCTTTCGCGGCTAGGAGTTCGCGGGTGCGCGCCTCCACGCGGCGCTCGAGCTCTTCGTTAGACCGCTCGAGCGCTTCCTCCGCCTGCTTGCGCCCTGTGATGTCGCGCAGAAAAGCGCTGAAGTGCCAAATGCCGCGCACGCGCTCGGCACAGATGGCCAGCTCTACTGGAAATTCGGTGCTGTCGCGGCGCATCGCTCTGATCTCGATGCGCTGGTTGAGTACTCGTCTCTCCCCCGTCACAAGAAATCGCCGTAGGCCATTTTCGTGAGCGTCGCGGTATTGTGGCGGGATGATGGTTTCGGACATCCTCCGCCCAATTGCCTCCTCGCGCCGCCAGCCGAAGATGCGTTCGGCCTCCGGGTTCCATTCGGTGATGAAGCCCGCCTCGTTCATCGTGACGACCGCGTCGAGCGCGGTCTTGATGATGAGCAGGTTCTTCTCCTGGCTCTGTCGCAACTCAGCCTCCGCCTGCTTGCGCTCCATGAACTGGCCCACTTGGCTGCCCAGGGCAGCCAGCATTTGGAGCAGCACTTCATCGGGCGGCTCGATGTGGCGGCTGAAGAATTCCATTACCCCCGGCACCGTTGTTCCGGTGAGGACGGGAAACGCCAGCGCGGCATGCAGCCCCGCCGCCGCCGCGATTGCCAAGCGGGGAAAATTTGGATCTAGGAGGACGTCGGGCACCCATGAAGGCTCGCGGGATTGCCAGACGCGGCCTGGGAGGCCCATACCCATCTTCATGGGCGTTTTGAGGCTGGCCTCCTCAAAGCGCGGGTCCGCGACGCCTGACGACTGCCAGGTGTGGGCGCAGCGAAGCTCGCCTCGCTGCCCATCGTCCTCCCACAGCGCCCCAAGCTCCCAGCCTAGCCCTTCAGCGATGGTTTGGAGCACGCGCGGCGCGGCTTCGCCGAGCGTGGCTGACTCGGCCAGGACACGGGTAACCCGATGCTGCAATGCGAGGCGCACCTCTGCCCGCTTGCGGTCAGTGATATCCACGAGGAAACCTTCAATTATCGGCCTTTCGACCGAAGGCCCCTCGATGAGGCGCGCGCTCTCAAGCGCCCAGAGGAGGCCGCCGCCCCGCTTGCGGTAACGCACCTCTCGATTCACCAGCGAGCCTTTGCTCTTGATCTCGGCAATGAAGGCTTGCCGTTCAGCCGGGTTGTAGCATTCCTCCGGGATGTCAGCGGCGAGCATTGCTTCCCGCGAATCGTAGCCCATCATGTGGGCGAAAGCGGCATTGCAGTCGAGGATGCGGCCTTCCAGGCTAGTGCGGTATGTCCCTGCTGGACTCCAGGCAAGAAAGCTTTTCGCTTGTTCCAAGGTCAGGTTTTGAGCCTGAGGCTCGATGGCAGTTGGGTTCATGCGCTATGCCCCGTCATGGTAGTAGCGCCGTTGTCCTGGCGGCAGTTTTGAATTACCTGTAAGAGCTGGTGCTCCAATCAAATAGTTATTATATGTGTAATATAATAATATTCAATCAAGATTTCGTGGCGCGAAACGAAGGTATTCAGATGAATGCTCGGAACGGCGCGGTTAAAACCGCGCCCCCCTGATTGCCAAGTCGTGCTTCATCAATAATCCTGGCTAGGCGCAATACTGTTCACTTAGGGGATGGCGCTCAAAATTTACGCATGTGTCTTTCTGAGCGTAGCGAAGAATCTGCTTTTTCCGCATTGATTTAAAAGCAGATGCTTCGCTTCGCTCAGCATGACATTCATTGTCGATTGCGGCTGCGCACTGCGCTACGCGCTTAAGTGAACAGTGTTGTGGCTAGGCGCCATTCGGTAAGCAAGATGAGAGGTCAAGACCGGCGTCGTGCAACATACAGGCTGGTGACCATGTTGCGGGTCACGCGGCCGTGAAACTCGTCACGCGCAATGCGACCTAACTCGGTAAGAACGGCCTCACGGTCCTGGCGGATGTTGATATTGGAATAAGTCGCATAGAGAGCTACGGTCTGATCAGGATCGAGGTCGAGTGACCATGCGCTGGTCCGGTGCTCAACGTTTTCGAATGCGCGGCTCCGCTCCAGAGCCGCAAGCCGAGCCTCTGCATCGAGAGCGAACGGTATCTCGCCGCTACCCGCCGAAGGGCTTGAAGGACCGTTGAGAAGAGCCTTCGTCGCTTCGTGGAAAGGATCGGGGCGATCTTGGTCGCCGAATATGTTCCAGACCATTGCCCACCACCCGCCCGGCCGGAGCAATTTGGCCACCTTTTTCAAGGCGAGGTCCTCGTTTAGCCAGTGGAAAGCGGTGGGGCTGATCCCGAGATCAAAGCTGGCCTCGCGCAACCTAGCTTGTTCAAACGTTGAGATGACCACTGTGAGCGCCTCGTTCGGGATAGTTTCCCGAAGGAAGGCTGCGAGGCGATCATCAGGCTCGATAGCAACCAACGGGTTGGCGCCCAGCTCAAGCAATCGGCGAGTCGCCGTTCCCGTTCCTGGCCCAATCTCGAATGCGGCCGCATTGGGGGCGAGACCGCATCGCTCACATAGAACTTCAAACACCCAGTCGGGATAGGACGGTCGTGCGGTGTGATAGCCGCCTGGATCAAACCCGAAGGCTCGGCGTCCGAAGGTTCGGTCGATGGAATACTTTTTCATTCGAAAGCACACTAAAAACGAGGATCGGCTAGGGAACTAAACTGCCCTTAGGCGACACCAAAAGCTCCCAAAGTGTCACGCGCCTGGGGTCTCACGGTTCAAGGCCCATCCGGTGCTCAATCGTATGGAATCTGGGGTCGGAGCGCAGGCTGGCGAACGCGGGGTCTACCTTGATGTAAAGGAGGGCGGGATCATGGCGGTCGCACATGGCCGCAAGTACGCGGATGGCGCGGTTGTTATGGCCGAGGAGAGCGCTTTCGTAAGCCTCATCGAAGAGTGCGGACGGTTGGGAGGGCGAATGCTGCGCCTCGAACGAGGCGAAGGCCGTCAGCGCACCTCGGTAGCCTGCGCGACGGTAGGCGACTTCCACCGCGTCAGCCTGCTTGGGGTCTCCTAAGAGCCGCTCGTCCTCGGCGACCTCCTTGGCCCAGTCCGAGTACATTTTTTTCGCTAGGTAAAACTCCGACAACCGGAAGTGAACTGGCACGAAATTGGGATCAAGATCAAGCGTCTTCCGGTATTGGAACAAGGCGGCGCGGTCGCGGCCAGAAATAAAGTACGCCCATCCAAGGTCCGTGTTGACGATCAACGAGACAGGATCGAGCGTCTGGGCGGCCCTGATTTCCGTAACCGCTTCGGAGTACCGCCCCTGCGGCACAAGGTCAAAAGCGGCGTACCATTGATGCGCGAGCGCGTCATTAGGGTCAGCGGCGAGCGCACGCAGAAACTCCCGTCCAGCACCCGGCCAGTCCCAGTCGAAAACCGCCCGGGTGGCGCCAAGCGCCGTGCGGCTCTCCGCCAAGGAACCGTCGAGATCGACGGCCTTGAGCGATGCCTCCTTGGCGCGAGCGGCAATCCCTTGAGGGGGCTCGCCATCGAGCGCGAACACGGTGTAGGCATTTGCAAGACCAGCATAGGCCATTGCATAGCGAGGATCGATCCGAACAGCTTGTTGAAAGCTGCCGACAGCTTTCAAGAGATCCGCTCCGTCGCGCCGATTAAAGAAATAAACCCCCTTGAGGTAAGCTTCGTATGCTTCCGAGTTCGGTGTGCCGGGCGCCACATGGGCTGGCGCGGAAGCAAGGCCGAGGTACTGCGCGATGGCCGACTGGACGTCGCCTGCCACATCAGCTTCCAGCCCAAGCAGGTTGGCGAGCGGCCTTTCATAACTCTGTGCCCAGACCTGGGCCCGATCCGACGGGCGGATAAGCTGCACCGAGATTCGCGCTTGGCCGTCGGCGCGGCGCACGCTCCCTTCTACGAGGTAGTCTACGCCAAGCTCACGCGCAATCTCGCGCAGGCTCTTGTTCGCACCCTTGTACCGCATAACCGAGGTGTGAGCGATGATGCCCAAATGAGCTGGATTACTCCGGCCTAACTGGGTAATGATCTCCTCCGTGAGGCCATCGCTGATGTATTCCTGGCTTGAATCGCCAGTTAGGTTGTAGAAAGGCAGGACCGCCACCATAATGCGGGTTGCCGTATGCGTCTTCGTCATGCCCAACCGACCTGACCTGGCAAGCAAATACCCGGCAATGGCGAGCGCGGCCAAACACAATGCCAATGCCGCTCCCAGAGGTAGTCGAACGGCGTCAACCAACCATATCTTTCCGGCCTGGAGCGAAGCGAGGGATCTTGACGGCCGGCGCAGACCTTCGGGTCCGATGGTAACTTTGCCCGCAGGATAGCGGGCCTGAAGTATTGCTCCGGCCGGTTTGCCGTGTTC
Source organism: Terriglobia bacterium (assembly GCA_035945615.1). GTDB lineage: Bacteria > Acidobacteriota > Terriglobia > UBA7540 > UBA7540 > RH2-MAG17b. The sequence goes on along the minus strand of DASZAA010000128.1, from coordinate 45,719 downwards.
GTTCGGAACCGATTCGCTGGTTTCTGGCGTCGCTGAAACAAAGGAGCTGCTCTTGTAAGGCGTCTCCGTAACTTCGGCTACGAAGCGGTATCCCACGCTTGGAAACGTCACAATGTATTTGTGATCGCTTTTGCTCTCCCCGAACGCCTTGCGTAGCGCCGAGATGCTTTGAGTGAGATTGTTTTCTTCAATTGCGATCTCCCCCCATACCTGTTGGATCAACACGTCCTTCCCAACCGTTTGCCCACGATTCTGAATCAGTATGAGGAGGGTGTCGAAGGCGCGCCCGGTGAGGGGTATAGCCTTGGCTCCACGCCACAAAGTGCGCTTTACCGGATCGAGCCGGAACGGTCCAAACTCGTAGAAATTGGCGTGTTCACGGCTTGATGGAGGCCCCTCAGAAGATTTCATGATATTTCAGCGCTGCTTTAAGGACATTTTATCTTTAGCCCACCTACACTGCCTGTGTTGAAACTAAGGGGAACCATAGTCACCTGGGGGGTAACCGTTGCGCCTAATCGTAATGATTGAGCCAATCGCTTGTCAAGACGGGATCAGTATTCCCCCACCCAGTTAATGACCAGAATATTTATGTCTCGTTTTAAAAACCGCCCGCGGTGAAGGCTGTCTCGGTTTGGCAGCAGAAGAGTTCTGGAGAGGTTGGGTACCGGGCATGAGTTGTTTAATGCCCGTGGTGTTCTGCGACGCGTGAATGCTGCTGAATCATGAGAGCGGCGCCGAGTTGCAGTTCAGCTCCCGCTTCGCCCCTACCGTGGCGGAAAAAATTAAAGAGGAGGACTCGATGCGAAAAACTAACGGTATTATTTTATCCACGGTTTTGCTCGCGAGCGCTTTTGTTCTGCCGCTTTCTGCAAAAGCTGACTCCGTGCCTGTCTTCAGTACCGGTGTTAACGGCGTCGGCGCGCTTCTGGCCGTGAATGTCTCAGACCCGCACTATATTATTACCAGCAGCCCTTGCGGAGCGACGGCAGCTTTCACTGAAACCCCCTTCACCACATATGCGCACAACACCCTTACTTCTCAGTGGGTTACTTCATCGTGCCAGCTTGATGTTGGAAACTTCCTCTATGAGACCACTTTCTCATTGGCGGGCCTCGACGCAAGCACTGCGGAGCTGACAGGGTCTTGGGCCACGGACAATGAGGGGTCCATTTCATTGAACGGGGCGACGACGGGCATGACGCTGCCCGCGGCGGCCTTTGGCTCGCTGACGTCATTCACGATCAGCTCCGGGTTCGTGAGCGGTTTAAATACGCTGGTATTCGACGTCCACAACGACGGCTCGCTGTCAGGCCTTCAGGTGAACCTGACTGGCACTGCTTCACCTTCCGGCACCAGCTCTACCCCAGAGTCACCCTCGCTGATCCTTTTTGCGATGGGATTGCTAGGTCTAGCTTGGGCGGTGCGTCGGCGCAGTAAAGCGCGAGCAAGCAATCTGGCCTTGCGGCTGTAGGGCGATGTTTGCTTAGGGATGCTGCGGCTTGCTTTGCGGGTGCTGAAGCGCGGCGATGAAACATGACAACGTTTCAGGATGTCAAATTCCCTTTGTGGGTTCAGAAGAAGAATTTTAAACCAGCAATAACAATAGTCTACGGAGGTACCAGGCAAGATGAAAAAGAGATTACTCTCTGTAACATTCGCGTGGCTTCTCGCGGGAGCAGCTCTCATATCTTCACGAACTGCCATAGCTGACGCGGTCACAAATGTCGATCTTTCAAGTCACTTCACGAACCCTTGGACCACCGAAAACAATGGCGGTGCCATCACTACAGGGGTTGAAAGCGGCACCGGAAACGGGGGAACGGGGTTGACGTTCAGCGATCCGAGGGGATCCTACGACGCCATACTTCCGGGGAATTCCCAGACGATTAGTTTCGCTGGCATCGCACTCAACTCTGATGCTGTCGTCAACACTTTGATGAACCAATTTTTCGGGACCCCAAACGGTAGTGTGGGGGCAGCGGTAACTTTCACTAACAGTAATGGCGACACAGTGATCATTGACCTCACGAGCGGCCAGACGATTCGGGATTACAACAACGATGGGTGGGTAAACGTGCTTTCCGGTTCCGATCCCAACGTGACGGCCCTGCAGTGGTGGGGTACGGGTGATTCAAGCAAGAACGGCAATGGCGAGGACAGCCAGCGTCTGGACGCACAGACCTTTGTGCTACCTGCGTCTTGGAGTGGCACAAACTTGGTTAGCGTGACAATCAGCGATCCGGCCAGCCAACCTGGTTACGACGTTTTGTCCGCGATGCAAGTGGATGACATGACCACTTCGACCTCGGCAGTCCCAGAACCAGGAAGCATGCTGATGATGGTCACGGGACTTGTTGGGCTTGGTTTGCTCGTGCGACGAAAAGTTATGTGCTGATTTTCGATGGGCGATTGTGGTTTATCAATCAAGCCTCGGTGTCACTGGCAATCTTCAATAGTGATGCGCGCACCGGCAGATGTCTACGACGCGCCTTCGCCCCGACCCCGAGACCTTAATTCTCGGCAGCCTGCCCCTTCAAGAAGAGTTCTCGATCAGGACTGATCAATGTAATCAGGCGGCTTGGGGTGGGCGGACCAAACGGAGGAAACTCGCCGAGCTTATAAACAGAGCCATCAATTACGACTCCAGTCGTCCCCTTATCCACGGAGACCGAGACGGCAAACGTTTTTCTATATTCGCCGCAGTTGCAGCACTTGAAATGTAGAGACCTCTCCACGATGAGACCGATTTCGGGTTGCAATGAATCCTCGGAAGAGAAAAAACGAGTTCCGTTGCATTTCTCCTTTCCACAGTGAAGATCTAGCCTCGGCAACTCAGTGAAATAGCCTCGATGGCCTATACTCCGGCCTAGTATGGCAAGGTCTCGAACGGAAACCCAGCGTCCCGGAGGGACAGACTCCAAGATCTCTTTAAGGGTCTTATATTCTAGCTTCGGTTCTTGGTTCACAGCCATTGCGTACCTAACGCTGTCTTCCTTTCACCCAAAAAAAGCCTCTGCCTTGAAACGTGCTGCCCACAACGGGTATAAAATACTCGTTTAATTATATTGCATCTATCGGCAGAAACAGTAAGTGGGGCCCGGCCCTCATCCGGCTCGCTCCGACCGTTCGCTCAAGGAAGCGTTGTAGCCCTAGTCGAATTCGGAGCAGCATCCTGGCGCACGCTAACGGCGGTTTGCGGCTGGAAGGCCAGCCTTCGCACAAACAAACAACTCGTTTTGGCGCCCTCGCCGTTGCGAATCTGCACGTGAAGCAGCGCCTGGAAATAGGGCGAAGCGGGTGTTTTGCCCGGCGCGCTGCTCAAGACCTGGGCGATGGTTTTCATGCAGTCTTTCGAGGTGGCGAATTCAGCGGCGGCTTCAGTGCCGATGGTGGAAATGCCCGCGAGCACCACGATATAACGGCCAGGCGTCACTCCCGGCAATAGGCTGATGAGCGCATATTCGCCTTCGAGCGCGCGGGTTTTCGGGTCGCGCTCTAAGCGATAAATGGAAGGCTGGCCCGGTCCTGGCTCGCGGTCTTGAATTTCTAAACTTCCAACGAATTCGGACTGCGGCGCCTCCTCGAAAACAAGATCCGCCTTGACGGGTAGAGTGCGAAGAACAGAATCTTCCAGACTCGCTCCTAAAAAGATTACGTTGGAGTCGCGAATATCTTCGTAAGAAACGACGCCGTTGCGTTCGATTTCAAAATTTTTATCTTCTTGCGAAAGCAGTTGGCTGATCCTGGCTGCCGCCACTACCTCTCCCGTGCCGGTATAAGCGTCGAAATAATAAAGGGACCCTACACCACCCGGCATAGGCCCGGTTCGCTCGAGACCCGCCAGACTCGGCACCTTAGCTCCAAGCGGGAGAGGATGAGCAGAAGATTCAAAGTACCGGTAGAGATCGCCTTGCTGGCTCATTAAAAAAAAGGCGTTACTGTAAATGATCAGCGGGGGCTTGGGCGCCGTAATGAACGGGCTCCACAGGCACGCCAGAGCCGGGGCCAAAGTGGTGTGCTCGCCCGTCGCCCGCGCCCGCACCACGGGTCGCCGGAAAACACTTATGGCGAGAGCGACTACAGAGATGGCCAAAATTAAAATGAAGCCCTTCAAACCTTGCAAGGAGGAAGCAACACTCTGGCGGCGAACGGCGGGCGGGGCCACCGGCGCTGGTAGTGGATGGCTGTCTTGAGCTGAGCTTCCGCTTGAGGGGCACGGTTCGAATTGCGGCGTATAATGGCCAACCGGGATGAGAATGCGCAGCGGATCGCGCGTCCCCTCCTCGCTGTAATACTCTTCCAGTTTCTTACGCAGCCGCTGCATCTGAACGCGGACCTTATTATCCACTCTGGGGTCAAAATCTTGAGAACATTTGAGAGCTTCGGTGGCGATGGTGTACTCTTTGATGTCCTTGGCGTGACCCGAAACGGACGCCTCCACGATGTACTTCAAAATGCGGCGGATAGCTTCGGAATTGGAGAGGGCGCGGCTATCTAATAGCCGTTGGAGGGCCAGTAGTCTTTCGTCGTGCGGCTGATAGGCCGCGTCTGAGTTGGTTTCCATTTGAACCGCGCAATGGTAATTCATTCTAGTTCAGCCACCGGATATTATCAAGGAGTCGTCGGTCACTATTCTTTTTCCGCTGTGTTACGGTCGCATTACGTAACCTGAGCCTACGCCGAAAGAGGCGCAGAGCTATACGAAGAGCTAATCGATGTAATATTTTCAATGACATCCGAGGTAACAATGGCCGGCCGCCAGACATTGGGTCATGCTGATTAATGTTACTCCAAGAGGCTTGTGCTGAAGGTGCGAGATCATGTAAACATTCAGTTTTCCATCTCTAAACGCACAAAACATACCTGACGATCCGAGCGAGGAGTGATATCTAATGTTGCAAGAATCTAAACGTGCAGTTTGGATTGCGCTGGTGGCTATAGGAGTGGCATTCCTGCTTTTGCCCGCCGGGGCGCGCGCCCAGGCGACCGCTAGTATGGCAGGTAGCGTGAAGGATCAAAGCGGTGCCATTGTCCCTAACGCCGCGGTGACTGTCACTAACGAAGCCACGCACGCGACATGGACCAGCATCACCACTCAGGCGGGCTTGTACACGCTACCTGAACTGCCGCCTGGAAACTACGATCTCACGGTGAGCGCCAAGGGCTTTAAGCAGTTCGTTCAAACCGGCATCACAGTGACGGTGGGCAGCACGACCACGGCTGACGTCACCTTGCAGGTGGGGGAGACGTCGCAGTCAGTGGAAGTCCATGCAAACGCTCCTTTGCTTCACACAACGAGTTCAGAGGTTGGAACCACCGTGCAAGCGGATTTTATAGCCAACTTGCCTCTTCAAGTGGCCGGCCAGGTTCGTGATCCTGTTCAGTTTGTAGAACTGACCCCTGGATTCTCCGGCAGCGTTCCTGATAATCCGAGCAGCCAGCTCTCTTACAAGATTAACGGCGGCCAGGAAGGCGGGACGGATGTCCTAGTTGATGGGGCCAGCATCTCTCTTTCTCATCCCAACCTGCAAATGAATTACGGCGTGGGCGCGGACGCCGTGGGAGAATTCAAGGTAATCACAGGGTCTTTTCCGGCCCAATACGGGCGAGCGACGGGCGGCGTCGTCAATCTCGTCCTCAAGTCCGGCACCAACCAACTTCACGGCACGGCGTACGACTACGTTCGAAACTCGGTCTTTGACGCCAATGGATGGTGGAATAACTATCAAGGCCTTAAAAAGGGGCCCGACAACCAAAACGACTTCGGCTTTGAGGTGGGCGGTCCGGTATGGCTGCCTAAGGTCTACGACGGCAGAAACAAGACCTTTTTCATGTTCAATGCCGAGCTCTACCGGTTCAAACAAGGCGGCTTCAGCAATGCAACCGTGCCAGACGCATCGTGGAAAAACGGCGATTTCTCTAACTTACTCACGCCCTATACGTCTCTTGGCACCACTTTTCCCGCACATCAGCTCTACGACTACACTACGTGCAATCCCGGCCCGTGCCAGCCATTTGTCGGCAACATTATCCCCATGAGTCGGATTGATCCGGTGGTGCAGAAGGAAATGGCGTATATGCCTTCGCCTCAAAATGGTAATGTCTACAATAATTTCGTTTCCGACAATGTCACCAATACCCAGGTAAATTTGTGGTCTCTGAAGGTTGATGAATACATCACTCCGAAGCAGAACATTTCCGGGAGTTGGAGTTACGACGACGTGCCCAAACTCGGAACGCAGAGTCTTGGAGCCATCTGGACCACCAAGAATCCGACCCAGTACACTGATTACGGACGGCTCAATTACAACTACAGCTTCAGCCCGACCGTGCTAAACTACGCCAATTTCGGATTCTCTCGCACCGATCGTCTGGAACAGAACCTGATCCCCACGCTCGGCCAGAATCTGGCGGCGCAGGTTGGATTGAAAGGGGTGACAAACGTTCAGCTTCCCTCGCTGCTGCCGAGCAACGGCGTCGTTGGAACCCCTGACAGCGCCGATTCCTATTTCATCGACAATGGATACGAGGTCGATGACAACCTAACCTGGATGAAAGGGCGCCACAGCCTGATGTTTGGCTTCGATATGCGCCGGATGGAGTTCAACTCCAATCAGCTTGCCTACACTTCGGGGCGATTCCTCTTTGGTCAGAACCAGACTTCTAATTTGGGCAATCCAAATTTCGATCCCAATTCCGGCTTCGGCTTCGCCAGCCTTTTCCTTGGGGCGGCCGGTACAGCGTGGGTTCCAACTCCTGAGGACATCGGCATGAGGACCCGGTATTATGCGGTCTTTGCCCAGGATGACTTCAAAGCAACCAATAGGCTCACGCTAAACCTCGGCCTTCGGTATTCGATTCCTACACCCATCACGGAATCGCACGACCGGCTTTCCTGGATGAATCCCACCCTAGCAAACCCCGGCGCCGGTGGCCTGCCAGGGGCGATGGTATTTGCAGGATCAGGGCCTGGCAGAACAGGCCTGAGCACCCCTGAGAACACTTACTATAAGTCCCTAGCGCCGCGCGTGGGTCTCGCATACCGTCTCACTCCGAACACGGTTGTCCGCGCCGGTTACGGAATCTATTATTCGCCGCTTATTGTCAGCGGCTTTGCCGAGGTCGACAGCGCCGGCTTTTCCAATTCATGCCAAATTACATCGGGTTCGAGCACGCAACCGATCCTCATTCCAGGCCAGATGACCGGCTATCCGTGCGCGCTGCCGCCTTTCATCAATCCGACGCTCACCAACGGCGCCAAAGGCGGGTCTCCGCTCTATTTGCTTACTAATACGGCCATGCCCGGTTTGGTGCAGAACTGGACTTTCGATGTCCAGCGGCAATTAGGCAAGGACCTTCTCCTGGACGTTGGGTACGTAGGCTCCCACGGGTATCACATGGACGCCGAGGACGCTGTTCCTAACCAAGTGAACCCGAAGTATTTATCCTACGGAGCTTGTCTGAATGTTTTGATAACCCAACAGGCGACGAACCCGAACTGCGCTGGCAAGCCGGCAGTAGCGATACCCTACTCGAATTTCCTCAGTGATTGGGGCAATCAGGCCACAGTAGGACAGGCATTGCGGCCTTTCCCGCAGTATTCCGATATGCTCCTGGACAACGACCTCGATGCTAACCCCATCGGCTACTATGACTATGATGGTTTACAAGTCCAACTGCAGAAGCGATTCTCGGCTGGATTAACATTCCTTGCCAGTTACGCGTGGCAAAAGACGCTGACCAACTCTGATGGCGCCTATCCGCCGGAAGGAGGGTGGAACAACGCCGATCAGGCCGGTACCCAAAACACTTACAATCAAGCAGCCGATAAAGCTCTGAGCGCCCAAGATGTCCCGCAAACCTTTGTGCTGGCTTACACCTACGAGCTGCCGATCGGAACAGGCAAGAGGTTCCTCTCTTCGAGCAGCCGGCTGGCGAATGCCGTGGTGGGCGGATGGACGGTTGGGGCGGTCCAAACGTACACATCGGGCACGCCGATTTCAATTCGATGCTCCAACAGCTATACCAGCGGCCTCTTCGTTCCGTCCTTGGGCGGCAATCCGCCCTCCTGCCGCGTGAACGTTGTTCCAGGCGTATCTGAGTATCTTTCAAATCAAGGTCCCTTTGTTTTCGGCAAGACCAAGGAATTCAATCCGGCGGCCTTTGCAGAGCCAGCCAATTTCACTCTGGGAGACGCTTCGCGGGTCTCCAACATTCGCCTGCCCGCGGGTTTGGACGAAGACATCTCTATCGAAAAGAAGTTCGATGTGACCGAGAGATTCAATGCCATGCTGCGCGTTGAGATGTTCAATGCGTTCAACCGGCACGCATTCGGAGGCCTCGATAACATTGTGACTGATCCAAACTTCGGGCAGTTTACCAATGCGGGGGGCAATCGCACCATGCAGATGAGCTTGCGCCTGTCGTTCTAGCGGTCGCGAGCGTCCAGGCTCCATCAACGTAGCCGCCGGCCAGTTGAGCAAGCCCAGAAAGTCTATCCATCCGAAGCGTGCGCGTATAAGATGAAAGCTGGATGAAAGCTTGTGCTCTCCTCTTCACATTCGTCCTGTGGGCGGCCGCCTGCCCGTTCACCCGGGCAGGGGCCTTGCCGCCCCAAGCACACGCCGCTGACCTCGAAGCGCGAGAGCACTTTCGCGCCGCTCTTCAGGCTCAGAATTCGGGCCGGTTTGATGTAGCCGCCCGAGAGTACGAAGAGGTGATCCAACTCCAACCGCAACTGGCCGAAGCCTACGCCAACCTCGGTCTCGTCTATTACCTGCAATCCAAGTTCGAAAAGTCTTCTCAAGCTCTTACCAAGGCAGCGGCTTTGAAACCAGGGTTGCGCGGTACGGACCTTTTCCTCGGAATCGATGATGTCAGGCTGAACCGGCCGAAGGAAGCCGTCCCGCTCCTCGCCCGTGCTGTCGAGGAAGAACCCCAAAACAAGCAAGCCCAATTGTGGCTTGGTACAGCCTTGTGGAATGCCGGCCAAAGGGCGGGGGCTCTTCAGCGTCTGCGTGAAGCGGCTGAGATTTTTCCAACGGACGTCGATATTCTCTACGCCTTGGGTGAAGCTTATCAGAAATCTGCGAACCAGCAGCTTGAAATGCTTCCACCGAACGATGTGCGATTGCTTCGGAAGGGCATCACTCCACCACAATGGGTAGCGCGGACCTCCGTCTCTGAGGTCCGCGGTTCTTCTTCGGGAGCGCGAGGACAAGTCGCGGCCCTGAAAGACACAGGTCCGCGCTACCTTCTCTACAAACGGGCGATGGCTGACTTCAACCGCAAAGATTACCGCGCAGCAGAAGCGAAACTCGCCGCTTTCCTCGCAGCCAACCCTGAAAATGCGGAGGCGCGTTATCTCCTTGCCAGGACTTACGAACAACTGTCGCTTACAGTGCTCTCCCGCATGTTTCAAGTTGATCCCCACTCTTATCGCGTCCATCAGCTCCTCGGCAGAATTGATGAGGACCGCTGGCAAAACGACAAGGCGCTTGCGGAATACAAGACGGTCGAGCAAATGCGCCCCGCTCTTCCTGGCCTTCATCTGGCCATCGGCGAAGTACTATGGCGAGAGGGACGCCTGGATCCGGCGCTGGCCGAATTTGAAGCTGAGATCAAGCTGAGTCCCTACGACTCGCGCCCCTACGCGGAAGCAGGCACCGTTCTGGTCAAGCAGCACGATTCAGCCAAAGCGATTCCTTACCTCATGAAGGCTCTGCAATTGCAGCCGGACCAGTTGCTGCTACACAAGCAACTTGGCACGGCTTATTATCAACAGAAAAAGTACGCCCAAGCGGAGCAGGAATTAGAAAAGGTGCTTCCGATTGATCACGATGGGTCGGTTCATTTCTTGCTCGGCGCCGTCTACCGCGATTGGGGACGTCCCAGGAAAGCCAAGGCCGAGATGGAGGAGGCGCGATTGATCCAGACCCAATCAGAACGGCGGGCGGAAGCAACCGTTGAGAACGCCGCGAGTGCAAACCAATGAGGGTTGAATGGGCCGTATGAACCATGGCCGCCGCGGCGGGACACAACCTCGATCTCAAGCCAGCTGGCATCCGCGCTCCTGCCGCTTCCTCATCCTACTCTTTCTCTTTCTGATCTCATCGAGTGCATGGGCGCAGGGCTTGCACGTTCAGCAAGGCGTCAAACTGCTTCAGCAGGGGCGTTACGCCGACGCCTTGCCCGAATTTGAAGCCGCCGCGCGCGAACACCCACAGAATGCAGCCATCGAGAACATCCTTGGCATTATTGAGACCAAGCTTGGCCATTTGCAGACTGCCAACCAGCATTACAAGAAGGCGATCTTGCTCTCACCCAATCTTGAGGAAGCGCATAAGAACCTCGGCTTCAATTACCTCAGCGAAAAACGCTATCCGCTTGCGGAAGCGCAGCTCAAAGCAGCCGCCTCGTTAAATTCTAGCGATCCATTTGCTCATTACTACTTGGCTTTGCTTTACCTCTCGACACGGCGTGACCAACAAGCAGTGCAGCAACTGGCGCCGTCGCAACAGCTTTTCCAGAACGATCCGCAAGCGTCATTTGAAATGGCCGAGGCTTGCCTGCGGTTAGGCCAGACGAAGGCTGCATTGCCGCTGATCGACTGGCTGGAGCACGGGACGGCGCTTTCTCCCTCCCAGAAATACCCATTGGCCGTGTTGCTATTTGAAAGGCAAGCCTATCCGCAGGCCGTCGAGCTATTTCGCCGCATGGTTGAAGCAGACCCCGAGTCCCGGACAAACCGGTATAACCTCGCCATCGGCTTGCTCAGAATTCAAAAGCCGACCGAGGCGGCGGCGCTGCTCGAGCCCTTAGAGGCCGCGCGCCCGAAAGACGCGAGCATTCTGGATCTGCTGGGCACTGCGTATGAAGCGGAGGGAAAACCCCAAAAGGCGCTCGACGCCTACGAACGTGCCATGCAGGCAGACCCTGGCAATCCGAATCGCTATCTCGAATACACGCGCCTGTTGATGAGTGCTGGCCGCTATGACGAATCGGAGCGATTCATCGCCGAGGGATTAAAACTCACGCCGGATGCTTACGCCTTGGATATACGCTTGGGCGCCGTTCAAATGATGCTTGGCAAGTACGATGAGGCCCGCGCATCCTTTCAAAAGGCGATTCAAGTTCATCCCGAGATTCCGCTGGGATATGTAGCCCTAGCCGAGACCTATTTGCGCCGCGAGCAAAACCAGCAGGCAGCCGAGGTGCTGGCCGGGGCGCGGCGCAAGCTGCCGAACGAGTTTGCCTTGGAGTATTTCTACGGGCAGGCGCTCCTGCGCTTAGGCCAGAACAGCCGCGCAGTGCAAATCTTGAAAGGTGCAGTGGCCTTGAAGCCGTCGGCCCCGGAAGCGCATTTCCAGTTGGGCAAAGGCTATCTCGAAACCAACCGCCTGAACGCCGCTCTAAGCGAATTCGAGCGAACAATCGCGTTGGCTCCGCAAGACTCGAACGCCTATTACGAGCTTTCCAGAATCTACGCCCGGCAGGGCGAGACGGCGAAAGCGCGTGAAGCGGCGGCGCGCTCGACCGAGCTCAAGCAGCAGCAGTATGACGCCGCCCTCAAAGCGCAAGGCTCATTACTGAATGCCGTCCGGGAAGAGCAAACGCAAAGATGAATATCAAGACTGCTCCGGCGGCATTCACGTCGCAGCCTTCCGGCCGCAAGCCTCATTGTAGCCGCAGTGATCGAATGCACTGAGACGTATGAGACGGTTTTTGCCCATCTTCATTCTATGCGGAAGGTGGGGAATTGAGCGGCATGTTCGCTGTTCGCCGCGGACGAGACGGGTTCTTGCCGAAGCGCTTTGTGAAATCGCGCGTGAAGTTAGGAATGCTCCGATACCCGACCGCGAACGCCGCTTGCTTCACACCCACGTGGTCGTAATGCTGTCCTCGGAGTAGTTCGGCGGCCTGAGTCAGCCGCGCCTCGCGCAAGCAGCCCTTCATTGTAAAGCCGGTCTCCACCTTGAAGAGAAACGCGCGATGCGACCGGCCCAGGCCAACCCGCCTGGCCAACTCCGGAATCCGCAGGTCCCTCTGATATTCCCTCTCGATGATTGCCTTTGCTGCTTCCACTCGCTTGTCCATGGTCCCCCCTTGGGCCATATCGCCCGCTCACGCCGTGAAGCCGGAGAATTTGGTGCCAAGGCCAATCGATCTTGGATTGACCGTGGGCCGCTATCATCCAAAGTAAAAAGCCCACGGTCAGGAAACCACTGACCGTGGCTACCCGCTATAATTTGTAATCCTCAATAATTCGCACACATCGCAAGAAACGCGATGTGTGTGCGCCACCCACGGTGTCATCGCTGCCCGTTGAAGGCCATGTCTCGTGCAAGCCAGTCAGAACACCGTTCCCGGGGTCGCGCTGAACATCTTGGCGCCCATGTTCACGTATTTTACCCGTTTGGTTGCGATGTCCACTGACCAGACTGCCTGCTTTTCCCCCGCGCCGCCGTCAATGAAGTCATACGTTACGTTGTAGAGATTTCCTCCCGCCGACGTTGCGCTCCAGCCCTTTCCCGGTTTCACGCCAGTTTGTGGCTGCATGAAATAAGCGATGACATGTTCCACGTCACGGTCAGCCGGTCCGAAGCCGGAGATGCTCAGTGTTGCGTGTTTCACGTCGCAGATGGCATACGCTTGCGGAGTAGCCGGAGGCAATCGGAGAGTGAACTTGGCGTCAAGAATTTTGTCGCTGTCAGCCACGTCGGGATTCGTCAACTTGAAGAGGCCGCCGTGCAGGTTCTTGCCGCCGTCCCCAAGCGCCGAGAGCACGCTCTGGCTCTGCCATGCGCCGTTAAAATAGGAAATAAATTCAACCCGCTGACTTCCAGTAATGGGAGCTGGTACGTCCTGATAGAACGGACCAGATCGGAACTTACCGTCTCTCACGAAGGCGTCTCGCTGCGTCTTTTTGGGTCCCACGTCAACCCACATCTTGGTCCCCTCAGGGAAATTCGTGCTCCCTGAAATGTAGATTTCACCTTGGGGTCCGCGCCCAGCAACGGGCTTAAGAGAAAACTCCGCTGGTAGAACGTAGGTTTTCTGCAAGGCAGGCCGTGGCGAAGAAGCAGAAGCGGGACGCGAAGGCTGCGAAGAGCAACCACCGGACAGCAACGACAGCACAAACACGAGTGTAGGTCGCACAGGTTTCATGAGCGCATCCTCCATCAGGACATGGGAAGCGGCAGGAATGTACCCCGGCCGCGTGCCGGCCTGAAGGCCGGCGCCACGTCGTTTTTTTCTTGCTCAATTCCAGCATTCGGGACGCGGGTGGCGAGCCCTTCGCTTGTCATCCTGAGCCCTTCGGCTTCGCTCAGGATAAACTCCGCGAGCCGGGCGAGGGATCTCGGGCGCGCCTTTTCAAAACGCAATTTCAACATTCACGCCTTCGACGGAATTGGGGAACCGGATTCGCAATGTCCCTTCGCTCTCATCGGGCGGCTGCCAAGCAAGCGGACGACCATCGACGAGCACGCTCTTCGGCGCGCGGGGCAGCGCCACGCGCGCCACAGCCTCCGTTTCGCCGATGCCCGAGGCGTGAAAGCGCAGCGCATGGCGGCTTGCGGCTTCGCGGCTGATCCGGCACGCCGCCGCCAGGACGCGAGCCTCGCCCCCGCGATGAGAATCCAGATCCAGAAGGAATAGCCTTTGCCCCGGACTCGGGGCGACGTCGCGCACAATCGCAAGGGCCGGGTCATAAAGGTCGATATACCGCCCGCGCAAAGGTTTCATCCTGGAGCTTGCGGCGGGTTCGTCGAAGCCCGCTCCGATGATGTAGGGGCCTCGCCTCAACACCAACGCTCGCGACTCGCTCCAACGCAACTTCACCGCTGCGGCGGCCGTCCGGCTGATTTGAGTCACGTGCCGCGCGCCTTCCGGTTTATAGCTCAGAGCGGCGGGTGATTGCGCACCCCACAGGACGATGCCTTTATCTACCTGGTGCAATCCCGTCGAGCCGGCTTCGAGTCCCAACATTTCAAAGAGATGAAGACGAGGGGTAGCATACGCATACGGCGCCGTGTTCCACCACTCCCGCGCGGCATTATAGGGGTCCTTATCGTCATCCACGATGACGAGCGCGCCGCCCGCGCGCACCCACTTCGCCAGCGCCAGGTGAAAGCCGGGCGTAGGAGGTTTCTGCCCTTCGTAGGTGAGGAGAAGCAGGCGATAAGGCTCCAAAAAGCCTTCGTTCGCAGCATACTCAATCTGCACGGGCACAAGTGGAACTCCTCGCACGAGCAGCGGCAGCGCGAGTCCGTAGAACGACCCGAGATTCGTGTCTGAAGGGTGAGGGTCACCGCGCTGGAACATCATCGTGTCGGAAATCAGAATGCCGGTCCCTTGCGTTCCGGCCTGTTCCCAGCGGATCGAGTCAGGCGGCTGCTTCATATCCTTCAGCGCGCGGATCACCACCTGAAGCTCCGTTGCGTAATCCTGGGGAATCAGCGCGCGCTGCACGGCCGGGATTGCCGCCGGCCCCGCGATGCGGCGCGAAGGATATCCATTGCCAGATTCGAGTGAAGACACCATGCCGGCTGCCCCGGCGGGAGGTTCCGTGACCGGATACTTGTGGCCGAAGACGCGGTCTGGCCACGGCATGACTTCGTATCGCCAGGCCTGCGGATGCAGCAGAGAAGCCGTCATGGTGTTTTCCCAATTTTTCCGGTAGTCGCTCCAGGAATGGTTGGGATTGTCTTCGACGGGGTCGTTGAGCAGCCAGAGGGCGCGGCCCGAGACTCGCGAAAGGTTGAGCATGGCGCCGTATTCCAAAAAGGCGGTCTCAAACGTGCGTTCCTTCCGCTTGCCTTCGTAGACGTTCGGCGTTCGCGCCGTGCCGGTCCACACCTGGGCGATGTATCCGTCGCAGTTCACTTGTTCCAAAGAGGACTCGGGACTCACAATCCGCCAGTCGCTGTAGTTCACCAGCGAATGGCTTGCGACATAGCACCCAACCGCGCGGCCTTTGGTCTTCGCATAGCGATGAACGAAATCGAAGGCTTGCGAAAGAGCTCGCCGGTACAGGTAGTACTTCAGCTTCGAGGCGCGGTACTGAGCGTCAGGAGACGAATCCGGCGGCCGCCACGCCTCGTTGTAATACGCCTGCCATTCGCGCTTAAACGCCTCGGAGTACCCGGACCTCACCCAAAATTCAGGCTCTTCTAAACAGATGGCTTCGGCGCCCGCGTCCACGGCGCTCTTGAGTCCGGCGGTGATGAAGCGCACGTATGACTTGGTCGGAACCATATAGTAGATGGTCCCGCCGCGCCCCGAGCCATGCTGAACCTTCTTGCCATAGCGATCCATCTGAGCTTCATCTTCGTGGTTCTGGCCGTCAAACTTGCCATCGAGGTAGTTCTCATATCGTCCCCACGCGATTCCGGTCATGACGTCGGGACGGTATCCGTGGGCGCGCCAGGAAGCGATGCGCGCGGGCAGCGTATCACCGATGCCGTAAGCAAACACGGTGCCGGCATTCAGATTGACTCGTGGCGACCAGAACGCTCCGGTTTGAAACGAGAGCGCCCCCTCAGGCGGCGCGGACGCGGCGCCCGCAACCTTCGGAGTCGTCTCTTGAGCCAAGCAAACAGCCGGAACCGCCGCCGCTAATGTCTTGAGGAAATATCTTCTTGGATAGATCATGCAAGTGATTCGTGGCGAGGTGGAATGCCCGCGACGGGCTGAAATCGATCTTTATCTCTGGAATGGCGTCTGCCAGGTTCGAGTCAATGCCTGCGCATATTCTACGCTTGTAAACTCCCGACGCTCATCGGCAGCCTGAGACGAAGTTGATTCACCTTTCTACTGAATGGCCTCAGATTTGTCAAGCGGTAATTGGGCTCGAATTCAGGTTTGCCCAAATTACGTCGCGGAGGACAGCGCGTAACGCGGCGTGCGCGGTTCATGCCCGTTAACTGGAATGCCGATTAGGGTTAACGGAGAGGAAAACCATGAAACGTGCTGTCGCTGTAGTTCTCTTGATGGTTCTGCCCTCCGTCGCGATGGCTTGGGACGGCGGGTACAAGGTCATGTACGATGGCGGTTCGCTGTCCGGCGTTAAGGCTGGGGCTGGGTTGAGGCTTTATCTCAATTCCGATCACGTCTGGATCATGAAGGGTACTTCTGAACTAGCCGGCATACCCTATTCCGCAGTGACCGGAATAAGCTATGGGCAGGATGTTCGCCGGAAGTTGAAGAAGCACTACATTGGGCTAACCTGGGTAGACGGAAACAACAAGGGCGGTCTGGCGCTCCGATGCAGTAAAAGCGACTACCGGGGAATCTTGACCGGACTGGAAGGCGTGACGGGCAAGAAAGCCGTCGACTCAGAGGCCATGACCGCTAAGAATTGACGGGCGCCATTGGCCGTCTGAGTCTCGCTGCGGACGCCGGTAGGAACCGTTTCTGACCCTCTGCTAGATTAGTTCCGATAACAAACATTTTTTCAATAACTAGGTTGGTGAGCCGTGGGGAATCGAACCCTCAACCTACTGATTAAACGGATCAGGAAGCGCCTCGACCTGCGGAAGAGCGCGGAAACCTCATCACGTTGAGTGAGTCTTTTTATCGGGAGATCGACGAACACCGGATTCCCATCGAGCGCTACGTTGTCGTGGCCTTAGCCAACGCGCCCGGAGTTCTCGATTTCTACCTCTGGATCGTTTGGAAGAGCTGGACGATTAATGGCCGGCCGGTGCAGATTTCTCTCAGAGGTCCTTCAGGTTTGTCCCAACAGTTGGGCACAAGGGAATATTCACGGGACGTCGTTTTCGAGGCAAACGCATTTCCTGGCTTCGGCAAATAAAAGCCTTCTGGCCCGCATGTCCTGCTATGATCTCCCTATGTGGCCATTATCTGGTGATCCAGCCCTCAAAGGATTCGCCTGCCGTCAGGCACGCGTAGGCCAGGAAAGTTGCTAGGCGGCATCTTGACGACATGCCCGATCTAAGATGCCCGTCTCTGCGTTGCTCGGGCAGCGATTCGCTCCTCAATGCTCTCCGAGCGATCAAAGTTGTTCTTGCAGCCGCTGTGGGAAAGAGGTGATTGGAGGTTAAACCCAGCGGAAACCGATCCTTGGCCGGGTTTGAAAGGTAATTCTTCCGGTTTCGGCTACCTACGCGGAAGACTTCTCCAAAATTTCACTTGACATGATATCCTTTGAGGTATTAATTATTGCGGTAGATACTTTTGCATTTGACTCGATGGGAGGGGCTTATGGAGGTTGAATGAAAAGAGCATTTCCCGTTCGTATGCGGGAGCCGGCACTGATTACCAGTACCGCCCGAGCTCACGCAATCGCTTTCACCACAGCATCTGGATTGACGCCCTCCGCCTTCTCTGTTCCCCCGTACCATTTCAATGCCGCTCCCCAGTCTGGGAACCCCTAACCTTGCAAGTTCTGTGAAAAGAGTACCTCTAGGCTCACCTCGGCGGTAGCAGCTACAGGCGCTTCTCGCAGCTTTATCGCTGCTGGCGTTGCTAGCTGGGAGTGTCCCTGCGCCAACCCCAGGCGCCGATCCAAAGCCTCTTCGTTGAGGAGGCCCGCGCGCCACAGTTTTTCTTTACCTGGATGATGATGCCGTAACTTAGCGGAAAGGAAGCAAACCATGCACGATAACGGATCTGAAGGCTTCGACTTGACGACTGCGCAGCGGGGTTTGTGGTTCACTCAGAGGATTTCGCCGGGTGCGACCCTCAACCTTGCCGAGGCGGCCGAGATATGCGGACAGATCCAACCCGTGCTGTTTCAGCGAGCGCTGCGCCAGGTTCTTCGAGAAGCGGAACAACTGCGGGTGCGGATCATCGAGCGCAACGGACATCCGCTACAGATGGTTCGGCCTTCCACTGATCTCGAATTCCCTTACCTGGATTTCAGCGGCCACCCAGATGCGAACAGGGCGATCCAACGTTGGATGGCGGATGAAGTGGCAAGGCCCGTCGATCTGGCGAGGGAGGCGCCTTGGGTATCGGCACTTCTGAAGGCGGCTGACAGCCATTACTTCTGGTACCACCGCGCGCACCACACGGTGTGTGACGGATATGGGGGCGGCATGATAGCGCTGCGCCTAGCGGAGGTGTACACGGCGTATGCAAAGGGAATCGAACCGGAGGCCCATCAGTTTGCCACAGTTCAGGAGACAGTTGAAGCGGAGAGGGCCTATCGGGATTCGCGCCATTTCCAGAAGGACCGCGAATATTGGCTGCAACAACTGGAGCAGCTACCCGAGGCGGCGACGCTGTCACGTACGGCCCACCGCCATGGCCTGAGCGATCGATTGCTCCGCAGCACGGGGCATCTGTCTGTAGACGCAGCTCAGCGCGTCGCCGAAATCGCGAAAAGCGCAAGGATCAGCGCGCCGCAGGTTCTTATCAGCATCATTGCCACTTACTATCAGCGCTTTACCAGGGCGCGAGAACTGGTGTTTGGCATGCCTGTTTCCGGACGCATCAATAGTGTACTGCGACGGGCGGTGGGGGTGTGTGCCAACCTTGTGCCGATCCGGCTCTCCTTCGGGCCTGAGACGACGTTTCCGGACCTCATGGGCCAAGTCTCGAAGCTCACGATGGCGGCCCTGCGCCACCAGCAATACCGCTATGAGGATTTGCGCCGCGATTTGGGTCTGCTCCGCCAGGATCAGAACATTGCCTGGCTGGGGATCAATATCGAGCCGTTCGATTACCGGTTGAACTTTGACGGCGCAAGCACAACGTTGCATAACCTATCGAACAGTTCGATTGAGGACCTGGTGGTATTCGTGTACGACCGGGGAACGGATTCGGGTTTGCGGTTTGACCTGGATGCGAACCCGCTGCTGTATAGCGCGGCTGAGATCGAGGAGCATCGCGGCAGGTTATCGATTCTATTCGAACAGGTGTTGGCGAACCCTGGGAAGCGCCTGGCGGATTATAGCGTCATTGCGGAAGAAGAGCGGCGCCGGCTGGTAATCGGCTGGAATCAGACTTCGGGCGAAGTCCCGGACGCACCCCTTCCGGCGGCGGTTGCGCGATGGGCAGCGGAGACGCCCGATGCCACCGCGGTCGAGTTCGAGGGCGTGCGGCTGAGCTACCGGCAGCTCCATGAACGCAGTGTGCGGCAAGCGCGCGGCCTGGTTGCCAAGGGAGTTAAGCCGGGCGACGTTGTTGCTATTGCCCTGCCACGAAGCGAGCGGCTGCTCACGGCGTTGTTGGCGGTTATGCGGACCGGTGCGGCGTACCTGCCGCTCGATCTGGATAGCCCGCGGGAGCGCACGGGGCTGGTGCTGGACGATGCATCGCCCGCACTCGTGATCGTCGAAGGTAGCGACTTCGCCGGTTTTCGAATCGCGAGCCCTGACGATCTTGAAACTGTGACATACGATGATGCGACGGCGCCCGATCTCAGTACGGCAGAAGGCCGTGTGTATCTGCTGTATACGTCTGGCTCTACTGGCCGGCCAAAGGGCGTTGAAATCGTGCACCGCAATCTCTCAAATTTTCTTGAAGGCATGCGGCAGCAACTGCGGCCGACGGCGGACAGTTGTTTCCTGGCGCTAACGCCGGTGAGCTTCGACATTTCGGGACTTGAGTTGTTTCTTCCGCTTACGGTGGGTGCGCGCGTCGTAATAGCTCCGCGCGGTGAGGTCCACAATCCGTCTGCGCTCGCACGCTTGGTGGGTCAATGCGGCGTTACGCACGTGCAGGCAACACCGTCGGTGTGGCGCATCCTGCTGGCAAGTCCGCAGATGAGTTTGAAGGGCGTCCACGCGCTGGTCGGAGGCGAATCCCTCAGTGCGGATTTGGCCGCGCTGCTGAAGGCACGTGCGCCGCGCGTGACTCAGTTCTATGGTCCGACCGAGACTACCATCTGGTCGACAGCGTTCGAGTTGCAGGAGGTTACTGCGAAGGCTCCGCCGATCGGCAGGCCGATCCTGAACACCCAGCTTTATGTCTTGGACGAACAGAAAGAAATAGTTCTGGCGGGAGCCGTTGGTGAGTTGTACATCGGAGGGGCGGGAGTAGCAAAGGGTTATTTTAAGCGGCCGGAACTGACCGAGGAACGGTTTATCTCGAATGTGTTCACAAATGATGGCAGCCGCATGTTCCGCACGGGCGACTTGGTGCGTTGGAGCACAAACGGGCAGCTGGAATTTATCGGACGCGCGGACGAACAAGTGAAACTCCACGGGCGCCGGATCGAACTGGGTGAGATTGAGTCCGTGCTGTTACAGCACCCGGCGGTCGCGCAAGCCGGAGTCGCTGCACATTGCGACGAGCGAGGGGCGGTCTCTCTCAGCGGCTATTTAGTGTGGCGGAGCGGGGCCTCCGCGGACCTCAACAGTATTCGAATTCACCTGGCGGCGCGGCTGCCCGCGTACATGATTCCGGCAAGCTTTACGATTCTGGATCAGCTACCCTTGACGCCGCACGGCAAGCTGAATCGTGCGGCGCTCCCGAAGCCGGAAAGGACGGCTTCCGCGCTCAGCGCCGAGCCGGCGACTCCGGTGCAAAAAAAGCTGGCTGCACTATGGGCACGAATTTTGCAGGCCGACAGGGTCGGTCTTCACGATAACTTCTTTGAGCTGGGCGGCGACTCGTTGACCGCGGCGCAGATGGCGGCGGAGTTTCCCTCCTGGTTCGCAACGGGATTGCCGGTCGGGGCGCTTTTTGAGGCTCCGACAATTGCCGCTTTAGCGCCCACTGTTGAGCAACTTAACAATGAGAGAGCCGATTCTCTTCGAACCATGTTGTGTCTTCGCAAAGGAGAGGCTGACGTGGAGGCCCCATTGTTTTGTGTGCATCCCGCGATTGGCTTGAGCATGGGGTTTTCGGCGCTGCTGCGGCATCTGGATCCCTTGATCTCGGTCTACGGACTGCAATCACGCGGACTGCGAGGCGAGGCCACCCTTCCCGGCAGCATCAGCGAAATCGCTGCCGATTATCTGGACCAGATTCGGCGCGTTCAGGCAAACGGGCCGTATCGGTTGGTGGGGCGCTCGCTCGGCGGCCTCATCGCCTATGAGATGGCGGAACAGCTACGGGCAAGGGGCGAACGCGTTGAGTTGCTCGCGTTGATTGACACTTTCTTGTTCATAACCGGACCGGCTTCCCGAACGTGTAGTGAGGCGGACGAGGTTCAGGCGGCGTTGGCATTTCTGGACATTGAGATCTCAGGCGAGAACGCTCCGCGGACTCTCAAAGAACTTGCGGCGTACCTGATGCACCCCGACCACGTGCGGGCGATTCCTTTGGCGCAAGGCGCGGCAACCATGGCCCACGAGATGGAAAAGATCTATCCCGGCTTTGTCGAGCGGTTGTGTGGCGTGCTGCTCAACAACATTCGGCTGGCGCAACGGTATGTGCCACGGAAACTGGGCGTGGACTTGGTTTACTTCCGCGCAACCGAAGTGACGGGGAATCTCGAAGGGATCGTGGACCGGAGTCCGTCGGTGTGGCAACAATTGGTGACCGGCAAAGTAGATGTCTACGAATTGGGCTGTCATCACGAGGCCGTACTCGATCCGATCCCGGCGGCCCAGATTGCCAGGACACTTGAGCGTCATTTATCGCTGAGCCGCGAAGCACTGATGCCGAACTTTCAGTCGGAGGCGGAGCGGCAAACGGCGGCGGCCAATGCCTGAGCGTCACAACATTAACCCCGTTGTGATTTTCACGATCGGCACGCAAGGCGACGTGCGTCCCTGCGTGGCGCTGGGGCAAGGTTTCGAGCGCGCAGGTTACCCCGTGCGGATGGCCACCAGCGGTAATTTTCGTGAGTTGGTCCGCAATGCGGGCCTGGAGTTCCGCCCCCTGACAGCGAACTTTCAGGCGATGTTGGAGGCTGACAACTCAATCGGTGATCATGGTTTGAGCCTGCGCGAGATTGCACGCATCTTCCGCGAGCAGTATGCCTCTTGGGCAGCTCATTGGGTGCAAGAGGGATTAGTGGCCAGCGAAGGTGCGGGGCTGCTAATCGGAGTTAGCAACAGCATTCTACTCGCCAAAGCTCTTTCCGAAGCGCAGGGCATTCCGTTCGCTGTTGCGCGACTCCAGCCAGTGACGCTCTCCCGAATCTTACCGCCGATCATGTTCCGCTGCGCCCGGAAACAAGTTCCTGGCCTAGTGAGCTTGGGCGCCCATTACCTGATGTTCAAGCTGCTCTGGGGCGTTATGCGGCCGGCGATCAACGATATTGTGCGACCCCAATTAAATTTGAAGCCCTATCCCTGGCATGGTCCCTATTTCCACGATCTGCAGGTATCGAAAACCCTCAACGGCTTCAGCGAACACGTGCTCCCGCGCCCGGCGGATTGGCCGGAGTCTTCGCAGGTCACCGGATATTGGTTTCTCGATCAGCCCGGCTGGCGTCCGCCGCGCGAGCTTCAAGACTTCCTAGATGCAAAGCCGAGGCCGGTTTACATCGGGTTTGGCAGTATGGTGGCGGGCGATCCGGTGGCCTTTACGGAGACGGTACTGGAAGGGGTGAAACGAAGCGGCCGGCGCGCCGTGCTGGCGACAAGCTGGGGCGCACTGAACGGTGACAGCGGAACGCGCAGTGACCAGGTCTTCTTCTTGCGGCAAGCCCCGCACGACCGCTTGTTTCCGCTAATGGCCGGGGCGGTCCATCACGGCGGCGCGGGCACTACCGGCGCTGCAGTGCGGGCGGGCATTCCTTCCGTGATTGTGCCCTTCTTCGGCGATCAGCCATTTTGGGCCCACTGTTTACACCAACGGGGAGTGGCACCCCGAGCCTTGGAGCGCAAGTCGTTGACCCCAGAGGCGCTCGCATCGGCTATCCAAGCTATTGAGGAGCCGCGGATGCTTGAGAACGCTGCCGCGCTGGGCCGCGCCGTCCGTGCCGAAGACGGAGCGGGTGAGGCTGTGCGATGGCTTCGCCTGTGGAATCTGCTTCCCACACCCGCGCGGCAACGAGAATCTGCGGCCCAAATGGCCTGAGCGGCGATGCAAGCATGATGAAACTCATCGCAGGTGAAGCCACGACCTCCCAGGAAGCCGCCGCCAGCGGAGCTCCAGACCGCAGTCCCGTTCGCTCGCGGCCGCTCCTACTGATGGAACGAACCCTGTACCGGGATGGCCATGTGCCGTTCACGTGTGTGTTTTCGATCAAACTGCGGGGACAGTTAGACAAGAGTCCATTACGGGGCGCGTTGCGGCGTCTGCAGTCGAAGCATCCGTTATTGCGATGTGTGGTGGAGGACGTGCGCGGTCGGCCGTGTTTTGTCTTGCGCGACGACCCGGCCCCTATTCCCCTGCGCATCGGCGACCGCCTGAGCGAAGACCAGTGGGAAGAGGAAGTACACCGCGAGTGGATCAATCCGTTCAATGGCGCGGTTGAGCCTTTAGTGCGGCTCATTTGGCTGCGTGGTTCCGGTATTCACAACTTGATCCTGCCTGCGCATCACTCGATTTGTGACGGTCAGGGTGGGATTGGCCTCCTGCAAGATTTATTGCGCGCTTACGAGCATCCTGAGAGCGATCCCGGTAGCTACGACGAACTCGGGAGCCTCGAAGATCTTGTGCCTCCGGAGGTCCTACAGAATCCCAACTTTCAGCGCCGTTTGCAATGGAAGCGGCGCCAGTTGAAATATATTCTGTGGCTGAAGACTTGCCATCGCACGCAACCGGCGCCCATCGATCCCGAAAGCGTTTACTTCCATCGAACTCGCCTGAGCACCAACCTCACGCAGGCCCTCGCCGAGCGGTCGAAGGCCGAACACGTCACAGTTTTTTCCCCGATGGCGCTCGCTTTTATGCAGGCTTTCCGCGACGTCCGCGGGATCAAGGCTTTCAAAAGAGCACACGCGATGGTGAACGCGCGAAGATTTGTCCCTAGCCTCCGGCCGGACGGGCTGTTCGGGCTTTCCCCTGGGGTGCAGATGCACGCGAAGGATTTGCCGGCGACTTCCGACAGGAATATAAACACCTTCTGGAAGCGGGCCCGTGCCATCAAGTCAGATCTTGACCAGCGTGTGAGCCACCTCGGCGCGGGGTTCTATGTTTATCTCGCAGGTTTGGAAGGATTTCACCACCGCTATGACCGCGTGGTGGATTTTTTTGAGCAGACGCCTGCCATTCGGAACCTTACCTTCTCCAATCTGGGACGGTTGGAGCTGGGAAGGCAGTACGGGGGCTTAAACGTCGAGCAAGTGTACAGCCCGCTGGTGATGGTGTCGCCGACACCGGCTCATACCGTGGTTCTTTCGAGTTTTGCAGGCCAGATGGAATACGCAATTATTTCGGACGAGGCATCATTACCGCGCACCGGCGCTGGCGCCATCTCGTGCAGGGTGGTGGAGGTTCTCCAAGCCTGCGCCGGAGGTTCGAGATGAAGAGGTTCGGTCTGGTTATCGTGCTCTATCAGCCGGCGGCGGAGTTCGTAGACAACTTACTCCATTTGAGCACAGCTTGCCCCCACGTCGTGGCGGTAGACAATTCGCCCGACCCGGATCAGAATTTGCACGCGCTGCTTCGGAACCGTGGGGTAGAAGTCATTTGTAATGGCAATCAGGGCGGGCTCGCGGGCGCTTACAATCGTGGTGCGGAGGCTCTCCTGACGTGCGGCTGCGAAGCATTTTTTCTGCTGGATCAGGACTCCGAGATTGCAGACTCCTTCTTCGAGAAAATGCTGGAGGCCACGGCTGAGTTACATGTGGACGAGTTTGTGCTCGGCCCCAAGATCTACGAGGTCAGGCTCGACAAATTCATGCCTCTTCTCGTGCCGGGGAAATATCTGCCGCGCAGTGTACCCATCGCGGATCGAGCGTCGGGTCTGTTTCCTGCCTTGGGAGTGATCTCTTCAGGGTCGATGATTTCCGCGGCAGCCTATCGCAAGATCGGCCCGTTCTCGGAAGACTATTTCATCGAATACCTGGATGGTGAGTACAGCATGCGCGCGCGGCGTGCGAGCGTACCGATTTATCTGAACGCTGCCGTGACACTGCGCCAGAACTTTGGGGATATCCGGCGACACGGCAAGCTGTTTAGTACCAATCACGCGGCATGGCGCCGGTATTACGTGGCACGAAACTGTGTTCATTGCTTCAGGACTTACCGCGAGTATGTTGGGCTCCATTGGCTGGGCGACCTCTTTGTGCTGCAGCAGGTCATTATGGTTCTGTTCTTCGAAGCGCACAAGCTCAAAAAGCTGTTGGCGCTGGCATCGGGCTCTGTGGATGGCGTCTTAGGCCGGCTGGGACCCTTTGACCACCGGCATCCGCGGCTGGCCGCTTTCTGCGGTCACCCGGCGCGAAGCCGTCTCTCTATCGCCAGACCGCTACTGAAACGACGCAAGCTGTCAGCTATCGAGCACATTGTCGAGGGAAATATCGTATACCTCGTTCGGGTACGCGGCTGCTTCACGCTGGAGGGGCTCCAGTCGGCGCTCAATCGGGTGCAGAGCAAGCATCCGGCACTACGCCTGTTACTGCGTGAGGAGCGGAATGGGCTCTATTACGATTATGATGCTGCCCCTGAGATCCCGCTTCGGGTGGTTCGGCGCAAAGATGATAAGGATTACCGGCGCGAGTGCGAAGAGGAACTTGAGGAACATTTCGGGAAAGACCAGCCGCTGTTTCGCACGACTTGGCTGCGCGGCGAACGAGAACACGATCTGTTGTTCACTGCGTCGCACCGCGTCTCAGATGGCGCGAGTATGCTGATCCTGGTGCGGGAGATTTTGGCGTGTTTGTGCGAAACCGTCGACGCAGGTTTCGCCGTGTCCGCGCCCTTGATGCCGTACGAAGCCATGACACGGCGGGACCTGATCGCGGATTATCGGCCGCCTTTGGTGTGGAAGCTGAAGTTAGTGGCGCGGGCTCTGAATGGTGTTTTGGCGTTAATACCCGAATCGCAGCGGCACTCGGAAAACCGTGAACACTCCCTCGAATGGCGGGCAGATGTCTCACTCACTGAACGCTTGAAGCGGCGCTCGAAGCAAGAAGGCGTTTCGATGCATGCGATGTTACTCGTGGCCTTGGACCGGGCGTTGCCCGCCGTGTTTGGCGATCGCGTGCCGAAGTGGATCGAAAACCCAGTCGATCTTCGCCGTGGCGGCCGCTTTCCCGCATTGAAAGACGACATGCTCTTCTTTGGCGGTGGAAACTTCCAGTTCATGACGGGGCAATCGCCAGCTGAGGACTTTTGGCAGCGCGCGCGGGTGGTCAACCAAGAGGTCCGCGCGAAGGTTGAAGAAACGCTGCACGACCTTCCAGGGCGGTTTTATTTTTCTGAGCTGCTCCGGCCCCTTGCGCGCGGGCAGATTCAAACCATCGTCCGATTGGGCGATGCACTGAAAATGAAGGGAAGCTGGAACCGTTTTGCATTCTCGAATCTAGGAAACCTGGTTGTGAATGACAGTTCGGTTCGTTCGGCTCCGCTCGAGGTGACGGACCTACGGATCTACATGCATTCACTCAACGTGAGGGCGCTATGTCTGGTGACCTATACGTTCAAGGGCGAGATGCGGTTCTACTGCCTGGGCGATGAGAAATGCCTCAGCCTGGAGCAAATCAAAACGTTACGGCGGCGTTTCATGGAGCTCCTAGAGAACGCAGTAGCGCCCACAGATTCCCGAAGTCACCGGCTTGCCCGCGCTGCAGCCGCAAAATGACATGAGCAGACGGACCCTGTCCAACATCGAGCACCTGGCGGAGGCGAATATCGCCTGCTCGGTGCGGCTCGCAGGCAGATTGAACTTGGGCGAATTGCGAACGGCTTTAGCTGGTGTGCAGCGCCGCCATCCTGCGTTGCGCGCCTTGATCCGGCTGGAGAACAATGTGCTCTATTATGAACCGGACGGCGCACCCGAGATACCGCTTCGCGCAGTTCAGGGCTGTGATGACGGAGCTTATCGCAGTGAGCGGGACTTTGAGCTGAGCACGCCGTTCGATCACGAGTTACCACAGTTGCGAGTGGTGTATTTCGAGGGTGAAGGCGATTGCGACTTGTTGTTCACCACCTCCCACCGAATCTGTGACGCATTGAGTGTATTTATCCTTGCCAAGGATGTTCTCCGATTCCTTGCCCGCCGCACCGAAGTTAGCCCACACGATGCGATCGGCGTTCGGGAGATCATCGGTGCCTATCGCCCGGCGCGACCTCGGATTACGAGTATCGGTGTATCGCTGGCCAATATGTGTTTGCGCTTCCTTCCGGCGTCCGGGCCCGCTCCCAAGAGAAAGCAGTATTTCGTTGAGTGGAGTGCCGGACGCGAGGCCTCGGCAGCGTTGCGGCGGCAGTGTCGGGCGGAGGGTGTAAGCGTTCATGCGGCCTTCCTGGTTGCGCTGGACCGCGCTTTATGGTCGGTCCTGCGCACACGGTCCCCGAAGTGGATCACGTGCCCCATCGATTTGCGGCGCGGCCGCTTTCCCGCGCTGACAGAGGACATGCTGTTTTATGGCGGTGGGAACTTTAAGATTCCCACTGGTCGCTGGATCAAAGGCGATTTCTGGGACAACGCGCGGGTGCTGACCAGAGAAGTTCGCGCGCGGGTCGAACGCGAGCTAATCGACCTCCCGGGGCGTCTGTTTTTCTTTGAGAGGTTGCGCCCGCTGACCTGTGGGCAGGCGCGCTGGCTGGAGCGGGCCAGTGAAGCATTGCAATCGAAGCGGCGGGTTAGAGGCATCGGCGTGGCCAATCTTGGTAATATTCAATTCAGCGCCTCCGATTGTCCGCTCCCGCTCAAAGACGTCCGATTCTCCTTTCGATCACTGAGCTTCGGAATTTTGGGTATGTTTCCGCACACGGTCAACCAGGAAATGCGCTTCTATTGCACGAGCAGCGAAACCTTCACCAATGAGTGCGAATTGCGCTTGCTCAAGAGAGAATTTATGCGAGCGCTCGAACAGCAGATCGAACGGAAGTGGGCGGAAGCGGTGACGGTATGAAGCGAAAACTATCCCGCATCGAGCACGCTTTGAATGGAAACGTGGTGTGCTTTGTCAGCCTGGAAGGCCGCTTCACGTACGATCAACTTCGGTGGGCGCTGGCGTGCGTGCAGCGGAAGCATCCTGCGCTGCGCGCCGTGATCTGCACGGAAGCAGATGGCCTGTATTACGAAGACGATCCCTCGGCGGAAATTCCGCTTCGACTCGCGGAGGGCGATTACTGGCCCGAGTGCGAAACGGAACTGACGACGGATTTCGACTATGATAAGCCGCAGTTGCGCGTCGTTTGGCTGCAACGCGCTGGCGGCGGGGATTTGGTGTTCGCCACATCGCATCGTATCTGCGATGGCATGAGCATCCTGATCGTGGTCAAGGAAGTGTTGACCGCACTTCACTCGGACGAGGAGTTGCTCCCATACCAGGCAATTACCGTAAGCGACATCATAGGTGGCTACCGGCCGGCGAATCCTTGGAAGTTCAAGTTGGTTTTATCGCTTCTGAACAGCGCGCTAGCGTTCGTTCCGAAGTCGGGCCGTACTCCTATGAACCCGGAACATTTTCTGGAATGGAAGGCTAATCGAAATCTGTCCGACTCCATCAGGCAGCGCGCGAAGGCGGAGGGAGTTTCAGTTCATGCGGCGCTACTCGTGGCGCTGAACAGTGCTCTCTGGACTGTTTTCCGGGGCGGGGCGCCGAAGTGGATCAGCAGCCAGATTGACCCACGGCGCGGCCGCTTCTCCGCCCTCAAGCAAGACATGTTGTTCTTTGGCGGCGGTAGCTTCAAAACTGCCACCGCGCCCGTCCGTCCCGAAGAGTTTTGGGTGAGAGCGCGTACCATTCAGGAAGAGATGCCGTGGCTCATCGACCAGGAACTAGCCAAGATTCCGGCTCGCTTTCACTTCTTCGAATCGCTACGCCCGCTCAGCGATGGACAGTGGCAGTGGATCGTGCGGCTGAGTGAGGCGCTGAAGGGAAGGCGCCGTATGAGCACCTTCACCTTATCGAACCTGGGAAATGTTGACCTGCTGCCCGATATGGCACCTCTTCGGGTGAACGACTTCCGGCTACATGTGCATTCGTTCAAGACTAAAGCGCTGGGGCTGGTTCCCTATTCGCTCAACGGCGAGATGCGGTTCTACTGCGTAAGCCATGAAGATTGCATGACGCGCGACGAGATGGCGGCCCTGCAAAAGGAGTTCATGACGGCTTTGGAGACGCAAGTGACTCAGCCGGCGCGGGCTGCAGCCACCACAGCAGTGTGAGGAGTGCCGCCCAGCAACCATACAGATATTCTCGATCGCGAGGAATGTGTGGCATGTCGATCATTGTTAGGGCCAGTGAATCGCGGGGTCTGTTCGTCGCGACATGGATCTCGCCTCAATCCGCAAGGCGCGTAGAGAAGATCAGTTTCGTTGGCATTTGTAAGCGCAGCGCCGTCTCGTGAGGAAAGTGTGATGTGTCGAAAGCACATTCTGAGTGTGCTCTGCCAATGGGCAGTTTTTACGGCGGCACTCGCAGCCGGGCTGTTCGCGGCGGCGGGCTCGACGCATCTTGCCTTCCTGCGGGCGTACGTTGCAGTCTTTTCATTAATCCTGCTGCCGAATGCGCTGTTGCTTGATCCTGGGCTTTCTAAGGAGCGTCTTGATCCGGGAGGGAAGGACAAGGGAGAGCGGGTCGTGATCGGGTTGCTGTTTCTGGCGACCATCGGGCTTGCGTCCGCAGATGCCGGCAGGCTCAATTTGTCCGGCCACGTGCCCGCAGCGCTCAGTATCATTGCGCTCGTCGCATTCGCGGCGGCCCTGAGCCTTGATACTTGGGCGATGGTGGTGAACCCGTTCTTTTCGTCGGCGGTCCGAATTCAAACGGACCGCGGGCAGCATCTCATCACGCGCGGTCCGTATCGCTGCCTTCGGCATCCCGGTTATCTCGCTATGATCGTTGGCGTTCCCGCGAGTGCACTGGCCATTGGCTCTTGGCTCGCTTTGATGCCGGCCGCAGGGTTTTGTCTTGTGATCACGCGGCGTGTGTGGAGAGAGGACAAGCTCCTGACAGAAAACTTGCCTGATTATCGCGAGTATAAGCAGCGCATTCGAGGTGCGCTCTTCCCCCGCCTCACGACACTGCGTGCTCGCCAAGACCTCTAGTAACACCCAAATGACGCTTTACGATGCGGAGGCCTGAAGTGTACAGTTTAACTAAGCAAACTGGAGACTTTGCTGATGCCAATAAATCAAAACGAGGCGAGCATCGTAGTTTCTGCGCTTCGTGCCCGCGCCAATTTCGTGCCGCCACCATCGTTTTGTTACGGTTTCGTTACGCTCCCGATTTTTCGAGAGGAGCGGAGGGCATCCTGACGCGGCGGATAGTCAAACGCATCGTTGCTTTTCTTCGGAGGTGTTAATGCTGGCGTATTGAGTGAAGGGAAATCGATCGAGAAGAAAAGGCCGACGCGGTTTCGACATGGCGTTCGAATACGGCACGGTGGCAATAACGGCCGCGCAAAAGACGCGGACCGCAAAACCGGCGGTCCGCTCTATCCGCTTTCACCTTGATATTCGACCTAAAGGTAGGTACTTTCACGGGATGCAACTGCTCTATGAAGAGGGCTTTTCCCATTCTTCTTAAAGGCTGATTTGGCGGAGCAAATAGCGGAACCACTCAGAAACCTGGAGCAGCTGCCGCAGAGCTTCGCACCTTTACTCGTGAAATGGAGGTGACTGTGAAATCTTCTCGCAGAACGTTTCTGAGTTACGGAATGGCGACGGTGGCGGCTGCCAGTTCCCCACACGGCGGAAAGCCAGCCAGCCGTTCGACCTTCCTTGATATCCTACGCCCCCCGGATCGTGTGATCGCCTATTCTGAGGACGGTACCCCACTTTATCTCCATCGATTCGGTGTGCGTTGGCGTGCGCAGGATGTCGAAATCCTCACCGAACCTAAGCGAACGGTTGAAGGTCAGGAGCTTTCCGTCAAGCTTTCCTCCGTACAAACCTCGCTCACCCGTGTGCACCTCCGATGGTCGGGCTCGCTGCCGGAGACCCTCCGTTTTCTGGGCGATGATTGGGAAAGGTCTTACGGGGATCTGGAATGGCGCGGCTTTGCGGGCGACCGGGTTATGCCCTGGTATTTCCTCGCCTCGGACGGCCAGAGGACGCATGGGTACGGCGTCAAGACGGGTGCAGGCTCGTTCTGCTTCTGGCAAGTGGACACGGCAGGAATCTCGCTATGGCTCGACGTGCGCAACGGCGGCAGTGGCGTACATCTGGGCGGGCGTGAGCTTGCGGCGGCCGACATCGTTGCATCTGAGGGTCGGGAAGGCATCACACCCTTTCAATCGGCACGGTTCTTCTGCCGAAAGCTCTGCGCGCACCCTCGCCTGCCGGAGAAGCCCATCTATGGCTCGAACAACTGGTATTACCTGTACGGCGAGAACATGACTACTGAGAAGGTTATACGGGACGTCGAGCAACTCGCGGAGCTCTCGTCTTCCAGCGCTAACCCGCCATTTATGGTAGTGGATATGGGTTGGGGAAAAGCGCCGGAGGGTGCCGGCCCGTGGAGTCAGGACAATTCCCGTCTCCCGGACATGGCGGGAATCGCTGCTGAGATAAGAAAGGGTGGCGTGCAACCGGGGATCTGGGTGAGGCCGCTTCTGACCGTCGAGGCGCTCCCGGCGCAATGGCAGTTAAAGGTTAAACGCGCTGAAGGCGCTTACCAGTCCCCGCTGCTGGTGCTTGACCCGAGCGTGCCTGAGGCGCTTGCGCACCTTCAGGAAGGCCTGCGGCGTGTGGTGGACTGGGGATTCGAACTTATCAAACACGACTTCTCCACTTTTGACCTTCTCGACCGTTGGGGCTTCCAGATGGGCGCGGACGTGACCCTCGATGGTTGGCACTTTCGAGACCGAAGCAAAACGACGGCGGAGATTGTGCTGCGGTTCTATCGCGCCATTCGTGAGGCGGTGGGGAACGCCGTCCTCATCGGTTGTAATACGGTCGGGCATCTCGGGGCGGGGCTGTTTGAATTGCAGCGCATCGGCGACGATACGAGCGGGCGCGACTGGAACCGAACTCGCAAAATGGGTGTCAATGCACTGGGATTCCGGTTGCCGCAGCATCGGGCATTCTTTCTGGACGATCCGGACTGCGTCCCCGTCACGAAAGCTGTGCCCCTGGATATGACACGCCAGTGGCTGAACCTCGTAACGGAAAGCGGGACGGCGCTCTTCATCTCGGCCGATCCGTCGGCGGTGACCGTAGAAGAAAAACAGATGTTGAAGATCGCGCTTGCGTCCGCCGCCCGCATTCAGCCGGAGGCGGAGCCGCTCGACTGGATGGAAACGATCTCCCCGAAGCGTTGGCATCTAGGGGGAAGGATAATGAGCTTCGAATGGTTCGGTGAAAAAGGAGCGAATCCGTTTTCGCAGTGAGCATCTTAACTATTTCGCAGAACAATTCGGAAGTTGGCCGGAAGTATATCCTCGGACTGTCTCGTTATCGCCTTCCCTCAAGCAATACCAATGCGGGACTCAGGGCGTCTCTTTATATGAAGCAGATCGGCGAATCCCACGCCGCGAACCTTGACGCATCTCGCCCTCGTATTCTTGGCTTGCGCGAGGTATGCAGAATGCTGTAGATCATATCTCATGGGGTCGGCGAGGAGCGTGAGGATGACCATAGTTAATCGGAAGAGGTTGGTGACGTGGGCGATCGCAGCATCGATGTGCGTCGTCGCGGGCTGCAAACAGCCTGCGGCGACTGCCCACCCGGATCGTGGCTCAATGTCTGCTTCACAGCCGATTCAGGTGGGAGGAGAGCCGGCGGTTACGATCCAGCGCAACCCAACCAGTCACGGCGCCAAGCCTGAATTCGTTTCTCTGACCTTCCTTCCCGGGCGCGGAATGAATGTTTTTCAGATTTACGCTGACGTCCCGGGCCTGGGGAAGATTCCGGTTCTTAATTCGCCATCGCTAGAAACCGTTGCCAACCGCCTCAACGGTCAGGGATTCGACCGCTTCGGCGGCGCGAGCGTGGGATTCGGAGAAGCATTTCTTATTCCCTACCCCAATCGCATTTTCGGCAGGCTTTCCAGTGACGGTATGGAGCTTGCCACGGAATGGCACGGCCATACCATCCTGCTGCCTGCCCTGCTCTTCCACCCCACGCAGAGTGCATCATCACCGCACCACGCCACGTCGAATGAGGGCATGGTGATGCATGGCCTGATTCTTAGGGATCAGGCGCAGGATATCCACACGGAACAAACTCCTGACGGCGAGACGGCGACCGCTGTGATTCACGCCGGCGACTTTGGCGGACACTGGCTTTCCCGGACCGACCTGCATTTCACGTTTGAGCTTACCGGCGACGCCGTGACTGAATCCATTGTGGCGACCAACGTCGGGCAAGAGGATGAGCCCATCGCCATAGGAGCCCATCCATATTTTGCGATTCCGAGCGGGGACCGCACCCAGGCCAGGCTTCATGTACCGGCCAGCATGATGGCCGTTGTGAATAATTACCGCCAAGAATTTCCTACCGGAAAGCTCAGGCCCGTTCAGGGAACCCGCTACGATTACCGGCCGCCCGACGGAATTCCCCTGGATGACCACGCGCTTGACGACAATTTTTCTCATCTCGAACGAACCGACGGCGCCGTCGACGTAAGGCTGACGGACCCCAAATCCCACTACGGCATCGCGGTTGACGGGCTTTCGCCCGCCATTAAGACGGTGCAGATCTATTCTCCACAGGGCCGGGAATTCGTTGCAGTTGAGGAGCAGTTCAATTTCGTCGATCCCTTCGGCAAGGAATGGCAAGGAATGGACACCGGTATGGTCACCCTGCATCCCGGAGAGCCCACTACCTGGAAGCTCTGCTTGCACCTGTTCACCCCCGCCATTGATTGAGGCGGTAGCAGTAGCCTGTCCATGGCGAATTGCTAATTTGCGCGGAATTCCGCGACCACGCCAATCGGGTAACATCGGGCAAGGAAGGACGGCAGGAATGGGAAATATAGGAAGCGTGGCAATGTGCTTTCTATAACTTATACTCCCCCATGGCTGGGAAGAGAGATCGAATCCCACCCTCTCCGCCAGAGTATCCGCGCGTGTTTGAGGTAGAGCGCGGCTTTACCGTTCAGTCGGAGCGTCGTTCGCCCGCAAATCGCCGAGCGCGTATTGTATGCCGGCGAGCAAGTGTTTGAGGTAGACCGGCATCTCGTACATGTGTTCGTCGTGGCCGAGAACTTCGATGAAGACGCGGCCTTTGCCTTCGCGGCGAATCCAGCTCAACCCGTAATCGCCATCGGTGCGTCGTGAGGCGGCAGGTTCCTTATCCTTGTCCGCTTGGCTCATCTTCGAATAGTCGATGCTGGTGAGCTCGTGGACGTTCTTAAGTGAATAGGAGTCCTGGGCCATCGTATAGGTTTCGTCGTGAATAACGAATTCCTGTCCGTGGAACATTTGGGTGAGCGGGCTCTTCTTGTCGTCGATCTTCACAGTGATGACCTGCGGATACGGCCAATGCCACTTGAAGAAGCCGCCGATCATCTTGTTGTAATCAGGCCATGTGCCCGTGGGAGCGAATGATTCCGCGGCAGCCATCGCAGCGCGCCTCTGCGCCGGATTGGCCCCGCGTCTACCCATAGACGGGGTGGTGTGGTAAGAATCGACCGCCGCGTGAACGCCCGCCAGCCCTTTGCCGCTGCGGACGAAGTTCAAAAGCGCCTGGCGGCGCTCGGCCGTCAGCTCCTTATCGTTCGGATCATCAAGGAATTGACCGGTGGTGCTGGCAAGGAAGACCAGGTCGTACTGCTGGAGATTCTGTGCGTTGATGTCCGCGGGATCGTAAGTGATCGTGGTTGACCACGCGCCAGTCCGATCGCCGAGCTCCTTAATTGTGGCTGCGGCGAGCGGGATCGAGGAATGCACGAATCCAGTAGCTTTACAGAGCACCAAGATCTTGCGTGCTTTTTTTGGGGTTGCGTAAGCCTTCGTCGGAACAGCATCGTCCATGGCTACGACGTCCCAGCACCAGGGCGTCTTACTCTGCGGAATGTAAAAACCCGCGGCCGGACGACCCGTCTTGCTGCATTCTCCGCGCCCAAGGCCGGGCGCGGGCGCGACAGGAGCACCGTTCGCTGCCGATGCTTGTGGCCGAGCGGGGGGTGCGGCTTCCTGATGTACGGTGTAGCCGACAGTCGCAAGCAAAAATACCCCGGCAATCGCTGTCAGGGTCTGAGCAATCCTCTTCTTCGATCCCATGGATCCTCCTTGATGCCCAATATTCTTAGTCTTTCTCGATCCTTTTGTCCAGCAGGAAATTCGCCCCGAATCCACTTAAGCCGAAAAAGGCTCCTGTGGATGTGATCGTCATCCATCATAATTGAGCGTCCGTCAGAGAGTTAACAACCATAGCGCAATCAGCAACGAGACAGTAACTTTCGCGTGATCACCGGATAGCTTTTATCCGGGCAGTCAACTTCTGTCCGGAAACTGGCCCACTACCGACGACCGCGCCCGATGGCTGTTCGCTCTTGTCGGGTCACTATTACGGATTTGGATGGCCTCGCGCATAGCGCACGGATAACCGCGTCCAGTCTATAGGAGGCCGTTGCGCTGGGGCTGAAGGCGATACGCGGCGACGACTCGGTCGGCGAAATCGCAGAGGGCTCTAATAGCGTGCTCATGTCCGTAAGTGACGCCTCCATAGACCACGCGACGTGGCAAGCCGGCACAACGTCCGCTGCATTTTGGGGCTACCCCGTAAGGTCCTGGCCTGTAGTGCCAGAAATCATCCTGACACGCCTGAAAGTATATTCCGGACCTATCGGAGCGTCCCCGCCCTCATGCCAAAACAACCAATGAAGATCGTCCAGGTCTTGCGCTGCGTCTGGCCGATGCGACGCTGCAACAACGCCTGACGGCGATTCCCGTTTACTGCGACTCTCTGAAAAAGGGAAGGAATGCGGGACGACAATCGCATTCGAATAGGTCGGCACGTAACGGCGCTGTGCTAATTGGGCGTGGGCCGGCTCGCATGGTCGATGACCATAACCTCTACCGGTACTTTTTGCTTTTCGAGCTTCAGCCCCAGCGTCTGTTGTAATGCGGTGAAGAGCGACGGGCCGGGT
Organism: Terriglobia bacterium; assembly: GCA_035945615.1. Lineage (GTDB taxonomy): Bacteria > Acidobacteriota > Terriglobia > UBA7540 > UBA7540 > RH2-MAG17b. Next base: position 9,690 of record DASZAA010000128.1, on the reverse strand, counting down.
ATCGCGTCTGCCGGGGGTGGTGGCACCGGCCACCCGGATTTCAACGTACGGGGACGGCTTTCGGGGTCGGGTGCCCACTCAAGAGAAACGTTGAACTGCCCCTCAATCCCAGTCCGGTCGACAACGGGCGCCCCGAGCGTCGATGACAAGGCCTCGGCCAACTGTTTCAAGGTTGCGCTTTTGGCCTTCAGTGCCCTGTCTCCTGAGGGCGTTCGGCTGAACATAATATCGGGATCCTGGGTGGGCGGCGGCAGTTTCGGGCCGCCTCGTCCAACGACGAGAGCGAAACCATTTTTATTCTGCGTATCGCGATGAATCGCCAAGCCAAAACGGTCCACCAGAAGAGCCCGCAGCATGGTTCGATATTCACCCTTTTGGAAAGGACCTGCAGCCACGGCCTCAATATCATAGCGATCCGTGGCGATCCAACCCTTCGCCCCAGACACCTGAAAATCTTGCAGGTTCCAGGCAGTCTCAACGCAGAACTTCAGCGATGAATTCACGATCCTAATGCGGGCAGGATAGAGGTTAAGCCCGCCACCCCGTCCGTCGGCGCGGCTGGGTTTGATGGACGCGACCTCAAACGTCATCGCCGCAGCAGGCTGGGCCGTCGGCGCCTGAGCTCGCACTGCCGGCGCATAGCTGACGCCCATAAAAATGGGACCGGCTACTGCCGCGGCTCCGACACTCGCGAGCAAGAGTTTTTTCGCTCGATTCAACCTATATCCGATGCGGTTGGCCATGATTGCCTCAATCCTTCGCTTAAGATCAGCACCCGTCACTCCAGGCGCGCACGCCAGCGGCGACTCGACGCACAACTGACAGATTTTGAGAATGCTCTCGGCATAAACCTGCGGTTCGCTGCCGGATTCCAAAACGGCTTCGTCGCAGGCGCGCTCGCGCTCCTCCACAAGCCGCCCTCCCAGCCACCAAACCAGCGGGTGAAACCAGAAGACGGCTTCAACCACCATGTGTATCGCCGCCATCAGGTTGTCGCGGCGGCGAACGTGGCATAGCTCATGGGTAAGAACCACGTGCAACTGCTCGGGCGTGAGACACCCCTTGATGCCCGTGGGCAGGAGCAATTTCGGTCGGAAGAATCCGATGACGCCCGGCTCCAAGAGGTGTGTTGTCGAACGAACAGGAACAGGGAAGGAGATTCCGAGCGGCTTGCTTGAGTGTAATGCCGCCCGAATGCGGAGCCATCCCCTAACCCGGCTTAGCGCCACGCTCAGAAACCCACACATCCACAAGCTGACGAGGACGATAGGAAGCCAATCGATAGGGGTCTGTGCGGGCGGCGCCACGGGGGCATGCACGGGAAACGGCTCGGCGACTTGCACCACCGCGTAGGGGATGGCAGGCACCGTGAGACTCTTGGCCACCGGCGACCGGCTCAGATAACCGCCCAAGCTCAGCAGCAACGCGAACGGGACCAGGAACTTCACCGACGCGCTGAACCACAGCCAGTAGCGTACCTGGGCACGATTCCTGCGAAATGCCAGGGTGAGAAGCCACGCCAGTAAGGCAAACGCCGTCGACTGCCAGAGATGATTGATCACCGCGTGCATCATTTGAGCTGCCGCGTCCTTTGTGCTCGCTTTTGCGCCTCAAGCTTCTGCACGGTTTTCTGTAACTCGCAGACGTCGCTCATGGTGAGCTTTCCGGCCTCCGCGAACTGCGCCATCATGGGGAGGGCGCGTCCTCCGAAGAAACTTAGGATTTCGTCAAGAAACCGCAGCCGCGCCGCGTCGCGGGGGATGATGGCCTCAAAAATATGGGCGTTGCCGATCTTGCGCACGCGCCGCACGGCTTTCTTATTTTCGAGCCTGTAGACGGTGGTCTGAATGGTGGTATAGGCGGGGCGCGGCTCCGGGAAAGTTTCTTGTATCTCCCGGACGGAGGCCTTCCCCTGCGCCCAGAGGGCTTCAAGAATTCTTAGTTCGAGTTGGGTCAATTTTGGTTGGGCCATGTGAATCTACTATCCAGTAATCGAGCCTACTATTGTATAGTAGGACTGTCAAGGGAAATTGTTCCCGGTAGTCCAGCCCGTGAAACTGAAGGAGTTCAGGTAGTGGCTTGAGCCTTCAGTTGCGCTTAAGAGTCGAGTTGAGCAGATCGGTCAGCTTTTTGTAGGCGCGCTCGGCTTGGGGCTCGTTGTATGCGGGATTGTCGGGAACGGTCAGCCGTGGTGCGCTTGGTAGATCTCACTCTCGTATTGTCCTCCCCAGGCCGCGAGCGCGTGGTCGAGCTTCTCGATGGCTTTGCCAAATCGCATAGTCCTTGCAGAGGGTGCAGGGCTTACCGAGCGGCTTATGGCCGAATGTGACTGGATAATTCTCTTCCTCACTTTGCCGGAAGTGACGCGGACGAATGTAATCTCTAACCTCTTGTCAACCAGTCATTTACCGTTTCACGACAAATTTCGCGTTCCATTTTGCCCGAATCCAAGTAGAATACTTGGCTGCACAGAGACGGGGCTTTGGAAGGATCAATCTCCGCCTAATAATGAAACGAGAGGGTTTTATGCCTCAAGTAGTCCGCAGTCCTAAGGTCTATGACGCCATCATTGTAGGCTCGGGAGCAGGCGGCGGCATGGCTGCATACGTCCTGACGAAAGCCGGAGCCAAGTGCCTGATGCTCGAAGCCGGAGAATGGTGGGACACGGCCAAACAGTCCACAATGCTCCAGTGGCCTTACCAAGCCCCTCACCGTGGCGCTCCGACGCCGGAGAAACCCAACGGTTACTTTGATCCGGGCTACGGGGGATGGCAAATTCCCGGCGAGCCTTACACGAACGCCCCCGGCAGTGATTGGAACTGGTGGCGGACGCGGGCCCTGGGCGGCCGCACAAACCACTGGGGGCGGATTTCTCTTCGCATGGGTCCCTACGACTTTAAACCGTACACGCGCGACGGCAAGGGATTTGACTGGCCCATTACCTACGGGGATCTTGCTCCGTACTACGACAAAACAGAAGAGTTGATTGGAGTATTCGGTTCCGCCGAAGGCCTGGAGAACACCCCAGACGGAAAATTCCTGCCTCCCCCAAAGCCCCGCTGCCACGAGTTGGTAATCCAGAAAGCGTGCCGCAAGCTGGGTATTCCCTGCGTTCCTGCGCGCCGTTCTGTTCTGACGCGCTCGCTTAACGGACGGCCTCACTGCCACTACTGCGGCCAGTGCGGCCGCAGTTGCGCAACTTCTTCAAACTTTTCTTCCTCCACTGTGCTGGTTCCCCCTGCCATGGCCACCGGGAACCTGGAAGTTCGCTGCAACGCCATGGCGCGGGAAGTGCTTGTGGGCAACGACGGGCTGGCCACGGGTGTTTCTTACATTGACAAGAAAAGCCGCCGCGAAGTGCAGGTGCGGGGCAAGATTGTGGTGCTGGCGGCAAGCAACTGTGAGACGGCGCGCCTCCTGCTCAATTCCAAGGGCCCCACCCACCCGGCTGGAGTTGGAAACTCCAGCGGCATGGTCGGCAAATACCTCATGGACACTGTCGGCACCGATGGTTCCATGGGTTTCTTTCCCGCCATGCAGGCCTTGCCGCCGCATAATGAAGACGGCACGGGTGGCCTCCACATGTACATGCCCTGGTGGAATTACCAGAGGCAACTGAGGCATGAGCTGCCGTTCTCTCGCGGGTTTCACATAGAATTTGGCGGGGGGTTCCGCATGCCGGGCGCGGGGGAATTCTCGGGCAGCGAGCGCCTGCTTGGCGGTGGCTACGGAGTCGAATTGAAACGCGGTGTGCGAAAGCTCTATGGCGCTTTTGTTGGCTTTTCCTGCCGTGGCGAGATGATTCCCAATGACGACAGCTATTGCGAGATCGACAAGAACGTCGTAGACGAGTGGGGCATCCCCGTTCTTAAATTTCATTTCAAGTGGAGCGAAGACGAAATCCAGATGGCGAAGTATGCTCGTGAGACGTTCCGCGAAATCATCATCACGGCGGGAGGCGAGCCGCTCAGAACATTTGGACCGGAAGACAACTGGGGCATCTCCAAGGGCGGCATGATCATTCATGAAGTGGGCGCGGCCCGCATGGGAGCGGATCGCTCGACTTCTGTGCTGAACTCCAACTGCCAGGCTTGGGATTGCAAGAACCTCTTTATCACGGACGGCGCTCCTTTCGTGAGCAACGCGGATAAGAATCCCACGCTCTCCATCCTGGCTCTAGCGTGGCGTACGTCGGAATATGCGGCGGACCAAGTGAGGAAGCTGAATGTGTAATGGGCGAGGCCACGAGCGCGGTCACTGAAGGATGGCGAGCGGGCTGCCATTTTTTGCTGAGAGGCAACGATGAGACATGAAAAGAAAACTGGCCGGTCCGGTTCCATCAGCCGGCGGGACCTTTTAAAAGCGATGTCAATAGCTCCTGCGGCAGGGCTCATTCCGCTTGCGCCGGCGATGGCCGCTTTGGCCTCGCCGGGTGAAACGGGCGATCCTTCGGGCCCTTACGCGCCAAAGGTGTTTAATCCGCACGAATGGAGGACTATTCATGTGCTCAGCGATCTTATAGTCCCTGCCGATGAGCGGACCGGGAGCGCGACGCAGGCGGGCGTGCCGGCCTTTATCGACGACTGGCTTAACCTGAAAGGGGGACTGCTAAAGACCGAAGTGCTGGGCGGGCTGACCTGGATAGATATGGAGTGCAACCGGCTCTTTGGTCGCGATTTCGTCGATTGCTCCGAAGGGCAGCAAAAACAGATTCTCGACCGGATCGCATATCCGGGAAAAGCCGCTCCCGAAGATTCCAATGCTGTGGCCGCTTTCAACCACATCCGCGATTTGGTGTTAGAAGGATTTTATTCAAGCAAAATGGGTGTGGAAGATTTGCAGTACCAGGGCAACAAGATGCTGTTGGAGTGGGACGGCTGTCCGGAAATTGTGACCTCACGCCTTGGAGTTGATTATTCCGATTGGGAAAACAGGAGAAGTTGAGGCACACTCCCTCCCTCTCGCATCCGTCGCGCGTGGTCAGTCCGCCGACTGTCCTGACCCGATCGTTCCCCAATTCGAACAGTTTCTCATAACAATATTCGACGTCCGTCTAGGACTTGGACCTTTGACGATTGGCCAGAAGCCACGTCGCCGAATCGCCTAGCGTTGTCTGGGCTTTGGCCGACTAATTCCAGCACAGATGATCACGCATGGAGAAAATATCTGTTCGTAAGTAGCCCAACCCGCCACCGAGTCAGCATTAGGAACGAAAACCACCCTGCCCCCAACAGTAAGTATAACGATCCGTCTGTCGTGCATGTCACCTGGATGTATAGTCGGCAAACCTGAGATGCTCGTACACGGTCCCGAAACGGCCTTCGGCGAAACAGCTCCTTTTTGTCGGCTACTGTTTACCCGCAAATTTGGCTACGATCCTCGCTCCAGGGCCGGCAACAGTTCCAGATTAAAGCTAAACGCGCCAATTATGCGAAGTGGTTCGGCGCAGGCTCAGGCAGATCGTTCGCCCCTGGAAACTGGTCCACTGGCAAGCCGCACACCTGATATCATATAGGCGGCGCCGAATCTCTCTTTACGATATGCAGACCTGAAGTGTACACTTTAACTTAATGAACTGGAGACCTTGCTCATGCCGATAAATCAAAAGGACGCGAGCATCATACGTTCCTGCTCTTCGTGCCCGCGCCAATTTCGGAAGGCTGTTGCGTCAGGTCGAGGATGAGTGCCGTTCGCTCGTGATCGAGAAGCGCGGCACGCCCCGAGCGGTGCTGCTCAGCATCAGAGACTATATGCGGCTGGCCGCGCCCGAGCCCGAGGTTCTTCGGGTCATCGGCGAGGAGTCGCGGCGCAAGGGTACAAACAAGCTTACCTCGCGACAGATTGACCGGGTCATTCACGCGGTCCACGCTCGAAGAAAGCGCGGATGATCGCGCTCCGCCTCGTGCTTGACACCAATAGCGTCGTCTCGGCGGCCCTTAAGCCTGAAGGGCTCCAGCGCACGGTCCTTCTGCTTTCAATCACAAAGCCGGCGAACCTTTATTATATATCCGACGCCATTTTCAATGAGTACGAGGAGGTTCTTGCGCGTCCTGAGCTTCAAATCCGCAAAGGCCTCCAGAAGCAACTTCTTCAACTGATCAAGAACCGAGCACGTCGCGTCGTCCCAACCCGTCCGCTCGACGTGACGCTCGACCCCGCCGACAATATATTCTTGGAATGCGCTGACGCCGCTCGCGCTGACTATCTGGTGACCGGCAACCCGAGGCATTTCCCGAGGTTTTGGAAGCAAACAACGCTGATCACTTCGCGCGAATTCATCGGCATCGTAGCTCCGCATCTGATCCCCTGAAGACCGCCGCATTTTGACCGGGACGGCTTACAGCTGGATTTTCCACGAACTTCTCCTCTCGAGATCGTAGGAACCGTAACATTACTGTGTACCGCCAGGGTTTTGTTACGGTTTCGTTACGCTCCCGATTTTTCGAGTAACTCTGCGGCCGTAGCTCTATGGAAACTAAGGATTTCGAAATGCGCAGCCACCGGCCCGTTTCAGAGCATCTGCTTTTCAGTCAGTTGGTCGGGTCATAGCTAAGTAGATGATTCTAAGCTGGTTAGTTTGTTGCGGTGTTCACTTCGCTTCGTGATGGCGGTGATTGCTCGCAGATCGCGATGGAGGGAAGTAGTTGAAATGCCAAGACTTGGTGAGCCGTGGGGGAATCGAACCCTCAACCTACTGATTAAGAGTCAGTTGCTCTACCAATTGAGCTAACGGCCCAAAGATCAAACTGACGCGCTTCTGAGACTCTCCGGTCAGTTTAGCACAAGTTGCATCTGCCATTTCAAGGGGCGCAGCTTAGGCGTCCGCCGCGCTTGTGCGTTTCTCAACAATGACCACGCGGCGCGTGAGCACGGGTTTGAGCGGGCGGTCGCGCACGTCGCGCGGCGTCTGGCTGATGGCGTTGGCCACATCCTGCCCTTCGACGACTTCGCCAAAGATGCTGTGCTTATGGTCGAGCCAAGGCGTGGCCTCAACGGTGATGAAGAACTGCGCGCCGTTGGTATTCGGCCCCGCGTTCGCCATCGCCAGGCGGCCGGGGCGGTCAAATACGAGGCCAGGCACGAACTCGTCTTCAAACGTATAGCCCACTCCTCCTGTGCCATTCCCCATGTAGTCGCCGCCCTGAATCATGAACTTGGGGATGACTCGATGAAAAGTCAGCCCATTATAGTAGGGCCGCTGCTCCCACTCTTTCTCGGCGGCGTTGTGCCATTTCTTTGCACCGCGCACGAGATCCACAAAATTCTGCACGGTGACGGGCGCTTGCTCATCGAACAACTGACACACGATGCGGCCCAGCGTGGTCTCGAAAACAGCGTAAAGACCCGCGGGTAGATCAAGCTCGATTGGGGATTGTTCGGGCTCTGCTTCCGGCGCTGGAGCCTCGGGTTTCAGATGCGGTTCGCCTTTGACCTTTGGCTTGCCTTTGCGGTGGAAGAGCGCCATGCCGCCCAGTGAGAGCGCGGCAAGCGCCATTTCTTCGGTTCGTAGCATGATCAAAATAATATCCTTTCGAAATTAAAGTCGGCCAATGCGGTAAAGCTAAATGGTGCGCAGGTCGCGCTTCTGGGATGCGCAGTAGTTAATCGTAATATTCAAGTCCGAGGTGCGTGATCATCTCCTCGCCTCGCAGGTGGCGCAGGGTGTTCTTGAGCTTCATGAGCTGGATGAAGAGATCGTGCTCGGGATAAAGCGACGGCGCGACGATCGGACTCTTGAAATAGAACGAAAGCCACTCTTGGATGCCTTTCTTCGCCATCTCCGGGCAGCGTTGCGCGAGGTCCATGAACAGTACGAGATCGAGAACAATGGGCGCGGCCAGAATCGAATCGCGGCAGAGGAAATCGATCTTAATCTGCATCGGATAGCCGAGCCAACCGAAGATGTCAAGATTGTCCCATCCCTCTTTGTTGTCGCCGCGCGGCGGATAGTAGTTGATGCGGACCTTGTGATAGAGGTCCTTATAAAGCGCGGGGTAAAGTTCGGGCTGGAGGATATATTCGAGCGCGGAGAGCTTGCTCTCTTCCTTGGTGCGGAACGAAGCGGGATCGTCCAGAACTTCGCCGTCGCGGTTGCCGAGGATGTTGGTGGAAAACCAGCCGCGAATCCCGATCAGCCGCGCCTTGAGGCCAGGCGCTAGGATCGTCTTCATCAGCGTCTGCCCCGTTTTGAAATCCTTCCCGCAAAGGGGCACGGCGTTCTTCTTGGCTAGCTCGAGCATCGCCGGAACGTCGGTCGTGAGGTTGGGCGCGCCGTTGGCATAGGGAATGCCCATCTTGAGCGCCGCGTAAGCGTAAATCATGCTGGGCGCAATCAGCGGGTTGTTCTTGCGCAGCCCTTCTTCAAACGCGGCGAGCGAGCCGTGCACGGGAGCCGGCCGCATGAACGCCTCGGTCGATCCGCACCACACCATCACCGTGCGCGAGACGCCCGAGTTCTTTTGAAACGCGCGGATATCGTCCATCACCTGTTCGGCAAGGTCCATCTTGTTCTTGCCCTTTTTCTTGTTCCGGCCGTGGAGGTTCTTCACGAACTTCTGTTCGAATACGGCGGGCATGGGGCGGATGCCACCGAGGAAATCCTTCACCGAATCCAGCAAGGGCGCGTCAAGCACGCCGGCTTTCACCGCGGCCTCGTAAGCGTTGTCGGAGATCACGTCCCATCCCGCGAAGACAAGATCGTCCAGTTCGGCCAGCGGCACAAAATCCTTGATCAACGGCGTCTTCTTGTCGGTTCGCTTTCCCAGCCGGATAGTTCCCATCTGGGTCAACGAGCCGATGGGCTCGGCAAGCCCGCGGCGCACGGCTTCGACTCCGGCGACAAACGTAGTGGCGACCGCTCCCATGCCGGGGATCAGCACGCCAAGTTTGCCTTTCGGTTCTTCAATGCGGATTGCTTTACGGGCCATTCTTGACCTTCCTAAGCCAGATTGGAGTTTCATGCCCTGCGAGCCGAAAACTCTGATGATGCGGCACCATAGCGGAAATTGCAATGAGTTTCAATGAGAGACGCCGTTACCGGCTTGAAGACTTCGCTTGCAGGGCCATCTGAATGACTTGCGCCAAATGGACTCCCCGGCGGCCGCCGGATTGCGAGATCTGCTCGCGGCAACTGAAGCCATCCGTAATGATGAGTGTATCCTCGGGCGCGTTTCTCACTGCGGGCAGCAGGGTAAGCTCGCCCACTTTGATCGAGGTTTCATAATGATCCTTCTCATAGCCAAACCCGCCTGCCATCCCGCAGCAGCCCGAATCGAGCGGCTGAACGTCGACGCCCATCCGTTCCAGGATTCTCAGATCGCTTTCCATTCCGGTGATGGCCTTTTGATGGCAGTGACCGTGAAGAAGAGCGCGGCGCTTGAGCGGCGGCGGCGCGTAGCCCTGTCGGGCGAGAAACTCGCCGAGCAAGAAGCTTTGGCTCGCGAGCTTCTGTGCATCGGGGTTGCGAGGGAAGAGATTCAGCGCCTCATCACGAAACACGGCGACGCAGCTCGGCTCAAGGCTAACCAGCGGAACGTTCTCCCGGATATACGGCGCGAGCGCCTTGAGCGTCTGCCGCAGCTTGCGGCGGGCAAGGCCCAGCATTCCGTAATCGTAAAGCGGACGTCCGCAACAGAGCGATTGCTTCGGCACGATCACGCGGAACCCCGCGGCTTCAAGCGTCTCAACTGC
>DASZAA010000127.1:0-8416 GCA_035945615.1 Terriglobia bacterium | reverse complement strand
TTCCTTTTCAAGAGGGTATGCCAGAGGTCTCGGCACAAGATGGATGTAAGGCCCCATCGGAGGGGAAGTCAGTCCCCAGAAGCCCCTCATGACCTCAACCGGGGTCCAGCCGCTGTCATCGAATTGGGGCTGGGTCCAGCCCTTCACCACGCGGTCCGAATGGTAAACTTCAATGGACGCCAGGGAGTTATTGACCTGGGGCGTATTCCAATCCCAGGCGTGATCTTCGGTGGCCTTCCAGGTCGCCTCGGTTTTCACGATTTGACGGTTCGCGCCCTCGCCGATGTCAAGCTGACAAAGCAGCGCGCCGTGCGACCGCGCGCCGAAATCGCGGGGAACCGGAGGCTCCTCGTACCAGGCCATGCCTTGCCCGAACCAACGCGCCTCTACTGCAATCACGTTCAAGCCGGGGCGCGCGCCGGTCCCTGGCCGATGTACTCGCCGTTCACGCAGAGGCGGTACCGGCTGTCGGCAAAGATGGCGAGATCCGCCTTGCTCGCTGTTTGCGCCAAAGTGAACGTCTTGCGGAAAAGCATGAACTGGTTCTTGTGCGTGGCAATGGCGGATTGCGAGGGCCAAATCCATTGTGCCTCCCAGTGAACCGCAGCGCCTTGGGCGGCCGTCGCTGGAGTAGCTGGAATGATCAGGATGGCAACGATGGCAACGACTTTCCAAAGCTTTCCGCAAGTTTCCCGGGGGATCATGATTTTGAGGATCTCCTTATTCTCTATGGTGGATTTTCCTGTACGGCGGCGACCACGCGCTACCTATTGCGGTGCGCCCTGGCCGGTATAGGCGCCCACTGACAACTTTTCCTGATGCTGCGCTTTTTGGACTTGCAGCCGCTGGAACTCCGCCAGCGCCTTTTGCTGCTCTGCAGCATTGCCAAGTTCGTGATAAGCCTGCGCGAGCTGGAAAAAGGCCACGTCGTCCTCAGGGTTGAGGGAAATAGCTTTTTGCAGATGTGCCACCGCCAATTGAGGCTGTTTTCCCGCAATCAGCACGCGGCCCATTTCCACCTGAGCTTCTTCTAAGTCTGGATAATGCTCAAGGGCGCTTTCAAGCAGCCGCTGAGCTTTGTTGAGCTGCCCCATTTTGCGGTAGATTTCGCCGGCCTCATAGGCCGCGCTGCCATTGGTGGGGTCCATCTCAAGCTCCTGCTCGAATTGCTTCAGTGCTTCGGCTTGCGAACCCGGTTGCTTTGAGCGCAGCAGCGCGCGCCCCAGACGGTAATGAACACCTGGCCGGTTCGGATCGAGCGCAAGCACCCTCCGGTACTCCCGGATGGCCAGTGCGTAATCGCCTTGGCTTTCAAAGACGTCGCCCGAGGCCAAGTGTCTCCACACCGATTCGGGTGCCACCTGCTGAAGCCTCTGCATGGAAAGAAAAGCAAAGTTCCCGCAGAGCCGTCCGGTCTGATATAGAACCTCCGGATCGTTCGGATAAAGACGGGTAAGCTCGATGGCCACGCTCACCGCCTCTCCGTCATGCCCGAGACCCGTAAAGGCCGTCTCTAAGTGAAGTCCGAGCAGACGCTTCAATTCTGGATTTTGAGTATTCCCGAATCCTTGCTCAAGCGTCGGCAGGGCTTTTTCGTCTTGCCCAAGCTCGGTTAGCGACATGGCCAGAAAATACTTCGCGTTGAGCAGGCCGGGCTTGAGCTTGAGCGCCTGCTGAAAAGCAGAAACGGCCCGTCCGTACTTTCCCTCCTGAAAATATGCCAAACCTAAATTGGAATAAATTTCGCCGATTCCGGGGTCTAGTTGAATGAGCTTCTGGTAGTCTTTGGCCGCATCATCGTAATGTTTCGCAACCATCGCCGATTGCGCTTCTTCGGAGTATTGCTGAAGCGAAGCCGCGGCCGGCTGCTGGGAGAACGCATAGGAGCAAGGAGGATATAGGGATAAAAGTGCCCCCAGGAACAAAGTTGCGCGAACCATTCAGCCACTCTACTGCAAAAGTAATGAAGCGCCAAGCTTGGAGCACTGGGTTCATTGTCAAACCCTGCGGCAGTTCCGCGCCGCCCTTCATGACGAACGGAAAAACCGTAGCGTTACAGGGCGAGCGCTGCGCTACCACAGCAATGACGGCAAGAAGCCGCCGCCGCAAAATTTTCAGAAAAGGATCTTCGCTCCCCACTGCAATTCACGGTTATCAACGCTGGTGCCTGAGATCACCCCAAAGTTTGGATCGGTCAGGGTTGTGTCAGGATTGCCAAACTGAGGCGTATTGAAGATGTTGAACGCTTCTATGCGCACTTCGAGGCGTACTCTTTCCGTGAGCGGAAAACTTTTGGAGATGTTCATGTCGAAGGTGTGCAAACCAGGCCCCCGGAGCGTGTTCCGTCCAAGGAAGCCAAAGTGGGCAGGAAGGGGCTGAGCAAATGCTGCCGTGTTGAAATACTCATTCACGGTTCCAGTTCCGCTGCCGAAGGCCGGGCCGACCTGGTTGGCGCGGTTATAGCCTGCCGTATTATTCAACAAACCGAACGGATCGCTGGCGTAAATCGTAAACGGGAATCCCTTCTGAAGAGTTAATATCCCGCCTACCCGCCAGTTGCCGATAACGGCGTCTGCCACTTTGTTCATGCTTGCGCCAAAATGCTGCCCGCGACCGAGCGGCAATTGGTAAATGAAGTTGGTTACAAACCTCTGGTTCACATCAAAATCAGAGGTGCTGTAATCGAGCTTCGGGTCGTGGTTGTCCAGGAACCCTTGGTACCCTTGTCCAGAGTCGCCGATGCCCGCAGCGGCGGACTTGTCATCCAGGCTGTGTGACCAGGCGTATGACATCTGCATGACCATGGAAGAAGTCCGGCGCGTCAAATTCACATTGGCCGAGTCGTAGCTCGATACGCCCTGGAACTCGCTGTCAATGTAAGTTCCAGTAAAGTTGGAGTACGGCCTCCGCGTGGCCACAGGGCAATCACCTTGGTTCAGGTTAATGAAATTCCCGTTCGCATCTTGCGCGGAACAGAAGTTAGGATCGGAGGGCGCATAAGCTTGCGAGATATCGGTGCGGGTCAGCAGGTGCGTCCCCTTGCTGCCCTCGTAGCCGACGTCAAGCACAGTATTGGTGGCGAGCTGGCGCTGGACGTCCAGCGACCATTGTTGAACGTAAGCATTATGCGGATTCTCACCTTGAATTACGGCGAGAAAAGTTATGTCCTGGGGCGTCACTGGAGCGACGGCAGTAGTGGCTGGAAATAACTGATCCGTCAGCTTGGGCGCTGTTGGTTGGATTTGCGGCGTGTAGCTGCTGCGGACCTCAAAGGGATAGATGTCGCCGGAGTCGTCGATTTCGCGGCCCTTCGGGGAATCGTAAAAAATGCCGTAGCCGCCGCGCACCACCGTTTTGTCTCCGCCAAAGGGCTGCCAGGCAAATCCGAAACGGGGAGCAAAGGGCTTGTACAAGCCCGAATTAGCCGGACTCCTGCGCCCGCAGTATCTGTAAATGCCGTTCCCGGCGGGCGCTACGCCGTCGGTGGCGAGTTGTGGGTCGGCATAGCACAACCCGCCGCCGGGATTCTGCCCGTCAAGCCAGAAAAACTTGTTGCTTTCTTCATAGGGCACCGTGCGGAAATCCCAGCGGAGTCCGATGTTCAAGGTAAGGTTTTGCCTCACCCTCCAGCTGTCTTCGATGTAAGGAGCGAAATACTTTTCCACATAATTGTTCTGATTGCCGGAAATGCCGGGCTGGCTGAACGGTCCGGGCTGGAATATGCCGGAGTTCTGGTAATATCCGAGCAGAAAATCGGCTAATGCGTTGCCGGTTCCGCAGTAGAGCGTAGGACATCCATCCGCACCGCTGCCGCCATTGTTGAGCACCAGGTCGTTGCGGTAATTAAAGGTGCCCAGGAAATCGGCGGCCAGGTTCCGCGTTTGGACCCAGGTCCGAAAATCGAACCCTGCCTGCAGAGTATGTTGCCCGTGAACCGTCGAAAAGTCATCGGCATATTCCCAGGTAGGCACATAGCTGATCGTCGTGTCATTGGTCGGGCCGCCCACGCCGGCAAAATTGGCGATGCCAATGGCTCCTGGGGCGGAACGCGCGCACGTATCGAGATTCTGGAACACGCCCGTGAACCCAAACGAGCTGACGGTAGATTGGCTTATTGCCGTCCCGCACTGATTCGCCGTGGCTCCGAGGCGGCCAATACGGAAGCTGTTTACGCTATGAGACCCAAGGGTAATAGACCAGCCGATCCCCAGGCTTCGCTCTTGCTCGGTAAAATTGTTGTTGCCCACCGGTCCCGAAAGGGTTCCGAGCGTAGACGTGGCGTAGTTGCTCAGTGTAAAACGGAAGAAAACTTTTCCTAACCGTCCGAGGTCCTGATCGAATTTGTAAGTTTGCTGGTTGAGACCAGTCGGTAGTGTCTCGTTCACCCGGTAATTGTTGCCCGCGCAGGCGGCGGGGGAGCAATTGGGCGCCGGGAAAAACTGCAAGGCCAGTGATTGCGTAGCGAGGTGCGAAAAACTGGTCGTGGGTATTTGATCGCCCGGATAAGATTGGCCCGTTGCCGGGTTGATGGGCATACAGGGCTGGTCAAGGAGCAGGGCCGAATTGCAGGCGGGGGTGCCAAAGGCGGGCAGATTCAACGAAGAAAAGTCGCCGTTCAACTCGCTGGCGTCCGGAACAATACCCTGCGAAATGCCCCCTTGACGAATCCTCCAGCCTTCGTAGTTTGCCAGCCAGAAAGTCTTGTCGCGCCCGTTGTAGACTTTCGGAATATAGACCGGGCCGCCGAGCACAAAGCCGAATTGGTTCTGCCGCAGTTCTGGCTTTGAGGTGGCAAAAAAGTTGGTGGCATCAAGCTTATCGTTTCTGCCAAATTCGAATGCCGTGCCGTGCAGTTGATTGGTGCCGCTCTTGGTGATGATGTTGATCTGGCTGGCGCTGAATCCGTAGGCCGCTGAATATGCTGGTTTTTGCTCCTTGAACTGTTGCATGGCGTCCTGAGACACGATCACCGCCGGATCGCCCAACGTAACGTCCGTGTTGATCAAACCGTCGAGCGTAAAGTTGACGGAGGATGTGCGATTGCCATTAACGTTGTACCCCGTTCCCTTGCCTTGACGCATCGACCCTGCCTCGGCGCCGGGGGATGAGACGGTTCCGGCGTTGAGCGTCAGGAACTCGGTGAAATTTCGCCCGTTCAGCGGGAGGTCCGCGATTTGCCTCTGGTTTACAAGCTGCGTTTGCGATGCGCTCACCGTGTTCACGCTGACTGTGTTGGCCTTAACAGTGACGACCTGAGCCACGCTGCCGACCACAAGTTTGAAATCGGCATTTGCGGTCGCGCCGACGCTCAGGCTGATGTCGGCCCGCTCCGCCGAACGGAATCCTTGCTTCGTTGCCGTGACCGTGTAAATGCCCACCGGAAGGGCCGTGACCGTATACTTGCCCGCATCGCTTGTCGTCGCGGACCACGTCATGCCTGTCCCTTGGTTCTTGATGGTCACTTTGACCTGTGGAACTACGGCCCCACTTGGGTCTGTGATCACGCCTGTAATAAGACCCGAAGCGGTCTGTGCCTGGCAAGGCGGCTCCAAAATCATGACGGCCAGAAGACAGAGTGAAAGGGCTGCAAAAACCCTGGATGAGTAATGGGTGTGCATCATCGTCCTCCTGAATAACCAGAGATTGGACAAGCCGTAGAATCACTTCTGTCCGGGGAAAGTTCAGACCTAGCCCCGTAACTGCAAGGCGTATATTGAGTAAAGAGTAAAAGCAGTGGCAACGGCCCGCCGGCTTTTAATAATAAAAGTCAGAGGCTGCTGCTACCGAATCAGACGTCGCTGATTTATAGCGTCATGATCGGAAAAACACTCTGTTTTGTCAGTTTATAAAGTTACAACTACGCCTGAGACTCTTAATCCCCTTCTGCGGGTGCTGTCAAGTAGTTTAATGAATAACTTATTAAATTTTGCGGTGCGGAACAAAATGTCAAATGGTAGGAATCAAGATTAGCATGTGAATAATCAGATAGTTATCTTCGCTTATCGGGAGGATTTTGAGCTCCGATTGCAATTTTGGAGAGGGGTTGTCATATCGCATTGCAGAACAAGCTGGTTTCAGCGATTATATTTTGGCGTGATCCCTCGTAGACGTTTCCATACAGTATTGCAGCACGCGGAGATACTTTCATCTAGGAGGGGTTCATTACAAGCCCGAAGGTTCTCTTCGAGTTGTTCAATATGCGAGGCGCCGAGGATCACCGAATCGACATGCGGCTGGCTCAGCAGCCACTGCAGGGAAAGCTCCACCAACGTCTTGCCAGCGGCGCGCGCGATTTCTGCAAGCTCATCCACGGCGGCAAAGTAGTCGCTGTGCCAGTAGCGGTCCTGATAGAGCTTGTTGTTTTCAAACCGGCCTCCAGCCTTGGGGTCGTGGCTCTGGTTGTATTTGCCGGTGAGCAAGCCCCCTGCGAGCGGATTGTAAGGCACGACCGACACTTCATATTGCTTGCAAAACGGGATGTATTCCTCCTCGATGCCGCGGGCGAGCAGGTTGTACATGGGTTGCGAGATGTGCGGCGCGACGTAAGTTTTCTTGCCAGAAATACAATGAATTTCGGCTACCTGCCAAGCCGCGTAATTTGAGATCGCCGGATATCTCACTTTTCCAGCTCGCACCAAGTCGTCCATTGCCGCCAGGGTTTCTTCGATGGGCGTGGCATAGTCCGGTTGATGCAGGTAGTAGACATCGAGATAATCAACGCCCAGCCGTTTGAGGCTTGCGTCAATTGCTTTATGAATCGCAGCCCGCGAAAGGCCGCTTTCGTCCGGTCCCTCGCCCATCTTGCCTCTTACCTTCGACGCCAGGATCACTCGATCTCGCTTGCCTGCAACCGACTTGCCCAGAATCGTTTCCGCCTGCCCCTGGTTATAGATATTTGCCGTGTCGAAGAAGTTGACTCCCGCGTCCAGACAACGGTCTACCATGCGTCCGGCCGTCGCCGGGTCAACCTGCGAACCAAACGTCATCGTTCCGAAGGTCACGCGCGAGACCTTGAGTTCAGTGTGCTTTAGTTGGCGATATTCCATTTCATCCTCACCTTGAAAGTTAGATTTCAATTGTAAGGGCCATGGGATGGCGCGTAAAGGTCATTGGTGAAGATGATGAGTATGGGAGGGGCCAAGCGATTGCTGCATCCGTGATGTGATGTATGCGAAAGTTTACTTGCTGTATCAGCGGCCAAAGCTTGAGGGAGGCCGGGCTACAGAATCAAACGTCGCTGATTTATGCCGTCATGTTTATCAGAAGGTGCAAGATCTCAATGTTCAAATCGCGGCGGCCAAGGCGCGCGCATCCAGGCGAAGTGGCAAGGCCAAAACTCCCGGATGCGCGTTTGCCGCAAGCCCCTCCTCAAAGCGTAAATCCAGCTCCAGTGTTGCAAGCCTCAAGAGGTGTACATGAGGCGGCTGTTGGCCGGGGCTAAACAAGAGCGTATTCACTGACGCTTTTTCACAAGCCGCAACCCGCACTGGAGCGATCATGGCGACAGTGTCCACGCCAATTACGATCACCAAAGGCAAGGGCGCGGCCTCCATAAAGACGACGTCGTACTCCCCTGCCGGGAGGATATGTTCACCCCAAGAGGCCGCGAAAGGCAGTTTGACTCTGTTACTGATGGCTATTTTTTCTTTATTCGTTTGTGGGTCCGCCATGGATTGAGCCTTCTTTCGCCGCTGCGATTTTCAGGACCCCTCGGAGGCTTGGGATGATTGGATTTGAGCGCGGGCCCTTGTCAACGCATGTTGTCAAAGGCCGTTGCATCAGCAATCCAACCCCCTCCAGACGGGCAAATGTGCGGGCACCAACGCGCGGCAGAAGGTGGCCGCATCATTTAATCCCGAAGTGTCCCAAGCCTCGTTTCCTTGTAGTGCAAGCGGCTTACCAACACGTCCCTGAAGCAACCCTCGAGCGCGGGGATGAGAGGCTAAAGCGCAACCATGTTGCAAATAGGACTGATACGGTGGTTTTTTGAAAGCTTGTCCCATACGCAAGAGCACGGGATGGGTGAGCGGTGAAGGCAAATATTCTATCTAAATAGATAGCCGCCTATCCGACTGATGAGATTCTGTCGCAGCTTGATTTGAAGATGCTGTTGCGGCTCACTGCTTTTTCGGTGGCGCCGGCGGAATATAGGGTATCGCCTGCGTCCCTTCGTCTGGCCGGTACGGGTGCGGCAACTGGACGTACGGCGGATAGGTGATGTGTACGGGGAGCAGCCGCGAGCGAATGCCGGGGGGAACCGGAATCACTAACACGCTCGCGGGCGTTTGACTGAAATCGAAACAATCGGCCATGTTATTGGCCCGGTCATCGCGCGGCGTGAGGTGCTTCAGGTTCCATCGTTGCTCGATGAATTTGAGAACCGACGTGAAGTCATACGTGTAGTGGGACACATAGC
>DASZAA010000126.1:0-31708 GCA_035945615.1 Terriglobia bacterium | reverse complement strand
GCGGCGGCGTCCGATTCCGCGAGAGCGGCTTCAAGTGTTGTAAACGCCGGAACGCCGTAAGGAGCGGCTTTCGCCGGCTCGCGAGTGAGAATTCCCACAAGGCGGCTGCGCTCCTCTGCTAGAATCGCAGGCAGCACGCGCCTGGTGGTGATATCTCCAACCCCTATCACGAGCCAAGTCAGCATCCGGATATTTTACGACTCCCCACAACTAATACAAAATACCAAGGAACAGTAGGCAATACTGCCATTTTCAATCTTGCAGGTTGAAAAAACAATCGGCTCGTTACACGGCATCCTGCCCCCCACACCGCGATGATCTCATGTGTATTGGACCACCCGCACCATCACGTTGGGTAAACTAAGAGCGGAGCGGGCCGGGGCCGCGTGATTCCGTTGAACCCAGAGGCATTCAGGGCTATGCTGGAATGGCAGGCAAGGTTCCCCGATGCTGGCGGTTTTGGGGGATTTTGGGGAGATCCACACCAGAATCGGCACAATTGAATTGCGCTAAATGGTGTTTTTTCTAAGACGTTGGATTGAAAGACTTGGGCGGTTAGCTCAGCCGGTCAGAGCGTCTGTCTTACAAACGTAAACAAGCCTGAATAGTGTGCAGTTGAAAGGGTTGCGACACATTGAGATGAGCCGCTATTTATGCGGCTTCGGTAACGGTCCCTGCCTTATATCGCGCTCTCCTTATCTGCTACTAAGTGGTACGATTTTTGACTCAACTATGAACCAAAATCGTACACAACTTTTTCACGTCTCATTCGGTCTGTAACAACGTCCCGCAATGCCCGGTAGCGGCGCTAACTGCGCGGGCCGTGGTTCGGGCGGTAGACGTGGTGGAGGCGCTGGCCGAGGCTCTGGCGCAGCTTGTCTTGCAGGAGAAGGCCGATCACTCCCAGCCGGAGAGGGTTGCGGCGTGGTACGTCGTAGGCGCTCTGACTCTTCGATAATTCGTTCGATTTCGATTTTGTGGTCATGGCTTTTGTTCATAGTTGTAGGGGCATCAAGCGGGACAGCAGTGCACCGAAGTCGAGGCAAGGTAACTCGATGCTTGACTATCCCGCAAGATGTGGCCGCCGTTGCTAATTGGCTCGCGTCACTCTCGCGCGAACCACGCGGCACGGCGTCAGCCCGCGCCGTCCACCATCCTGTGAGGGGAATGGCGAACTATCCGCCCTCAATCGTCCCTTCCCACTTCCTGCGGCGTGAGGTAGTGACTCGCCGCAGGGGGTACTTTGACGACGATCAAGAGCGAAATCTTTTATGACTCATCCGAGAGTTTTTCGAGAACTTGGGGGACCGTCACGCCCTCCGGCAGTCCTGCAAGGATGCGCAGCGTATCGGAGGCTACCACATCCGGGGCTGGGGGTGTGGCGGCCTTGGTTCTGTGCAACGCCGTTAGCGGGAACGCTTCGGGGTGATTGCCTAGTACGGGCTTGCTCGCGTATGGTTCACGCCCCTGCGAGCGGACAAAGCTTTCGGTTGCGAGAAGTGCTGGAGTCTTGTCAACCGGGCGGTCCATGAGGCGGCGGTACTCTTGAATGCCCATGACGTTGGCAACGCCGGTTGCAAATACGCCATTTGTGATCAACTCGCGCCCCAGCACCGGGTCTCCGGCGGCTTCTCTGACTCGCGCCGCGAATGTTTCTGGCCGGTCACGCCGATCTAAGCCCGCGCTTCCGTTCTTGCTGAAATATTGTCGTAAGAATGCTGAATCCATTTTTGATGCTCCTATGCGGCTGTGCCGCCTTTCTTCGCGCGTCTAGCGCGGTAATTGGCCTGCCATCTGCGCCATTGCTCGCGTTTCTTAGCCTTGGCTTTCTCGTCGGTGGCTTGAACACGCTCTATCAGCAAGCGCAGTTCCGCGCACAGACTCTTGGGAGTCACTTTGGTTTCTGTCATGTTTTTTGGGATTTCCCTTCTGCCTCGACTTGTAAATAGCATACCACGGGCAGCACCAGATGTCAACCCACTACATCGTGTTTATGTGCTGCATTATAGTGCATTTACTTCGTTATGTCATTGTTAGACAGCGAGTTACAGAGACACGAAAATAAATTTAGATCGTGTAATTATCTTGAGTGGTTAATGCGGAGACGCCCACTTTCCGGCACACTGTTCGTAAGTTGCTGATTCTAAACCAATAGAGTCGGCCTACAGGACAAACTGCATACCAGACGCCCACCGCGCTTGGAGGCTAGTTTACTAGCCCTACCATCAACGCCGTGGCGACGTGAGTACGACGTGGGTACATCGTTTTTGGGCGGTCTCAATGGGGGCGGGGTGATTACTTCGAGGTGTTCAGCGTCAACGGTAATTGCAGAGTACCGGCTTGCTTTGATGCCGCTGCGATAACTTCTCGCTGGCCCTTTGGCAAGCTATCGAAGTAAGCTTTCAGCGCCACGATTACAACGTCCGCTGCTGTCCTGCCCGATAGATGGGCCGCGCCTTCCACTGTCCGCTTGAGGCTCTTCGGCACTCTCGCGCTAAGAACTTCCGTTTCTTCTAGCTTGCGTGGCTTGTCAGTCATTCCGCTATACTACTAGACACTTCAATCAGTTGTCAACACACAGCGATACGATTTATCTTGACATTGTAGATATGTTAGGTCTACAGTAGACATATGGAAGGATTGAGCAGTATGCTCGCCGGCACGGCAGGATTGGCAGGGCGGGCCGCACAGTCGATGACGCATCAGAATACCCATATTGTTGCGTTATTCGCTGGCCGGTCTGCCGATTCACAGGACTTACAAGCCCGCTATCAGGGGGGCGATTCGCACGTAATGTTGCGTTTTGGAGGGAATGAGCTATGAGCCAAGTTCAACAAGCACTCAGCCGTGATGAAATTCTGGCCCTCTTGCGGGCTGCCAAGGCGCGGTCAACGCGGGATTGGGCAATGTGCCTTCTGGCTTACCGGCATGGGTTGCGGGCTAGCGAGGTTTGCGGCCTGACATTTGAGGATATCGACTTGAAAGCTGGGTTAATCACCATCAACCGCCTCAAGGGTTCGCTGCGAACAGGCCAGCCGATTTACGAACACAAGGGACAGCCACTTTTTGATGAGCGCAAGGCACTAACGTCTTGGCTCAAACAACGGCCTGCCGATGGCTCCAATTTCCTGTTTGTCTCACAGAAGGGCGGAAGGTTGGACAGGAGCCAGTTCTTTAGAGTGTTTCGGGTGATATCGGAATCGGCGGATATACCGCCTGAGAAACGTCATCCTCACGTTTTGAAGCACTCGCTGGCTACCCATCTTGTGCATGGTGACGTGAATCTGGCGCTAGTCAAGCAAGCCCTTGGACATCGGAGCATTTCATCAACCTTGCGCTACGTTTCGCTTACCGATGAGCAAGCTGCCAAGGCCGTTCAAACCGCGATGATGGCAATGTTTTGAGGTTTGGGCCAGCGTAGCGGTCCGTTCCGGGTTCAAGTCCTGGCGCTGGCCCCAAAGTTTTCTGGCCCGATGTAAGCCAGAGGGCGGAGCCATATCGCGGCCACGGCGCGCGCTACGCTGCCCGCTGGCGTGTTCTCCTGGCCGGGGTTAATGGATTGGGCAGGCCGTGGCGTCTTGCGACGTAAGGACGGCGTTTTTACGACATTCGCCGATATGGTTCAATTGGAGTACAATAGCCCGATTAAACTGTAGTGAAGAACCGAGGCACAACACACCATAGCATAAGGGGGACTAAGAATGACTCGCAACGTGAAATTGACTTCTCTGTTAATCCTCACCGCCTGTATCAATGGAATAGCGAAACAAAAAACACCCGAAGCGACCGCGCGTGTATTTAAAGCGCCGGTCGCGCAAGTCTATGCGGCTGCCGTTCAAGCTGCGTCTGCGGACTTCAACTTAAAGCGCGCGGTGAAGGAAGGCCATACGGTGAATTTCTTCTATGCTGGCACTCGCTTTGCGCCTGACCCGTTTGTACTGACTGCGATCTGTACGAGCATAAGCCCTGACGTAACTAGTGTCGCTGTGGCTGTCGAACCTTCAATGGGCAATTCCAGAGTCTTCGGCATCGGCGGAATGCGCAAGAAGTTGCGTGAACAATTCTGGGATGATGTGGCGATTGCACTCAAGAATATGCCTACCCAGCCCGCTCCCGAAGATACAGCACCGGCGGCACCGTCCGAGGCAACAATTACAGTGATGTCTACACCGGGCGGGTCGGACGTGCTCGTAGACGGAAAGTTCGCTGGCAGCACTCCGTCCACCCTACACGTAGCTGACGGCAAGCATACGATCACAATCGAAGACAGGGGCTATCAGGACTGGGAGCGTACTCTGACGCTACAACGGGGAGATTCAATCACGCTTAACGCCACGCTGAACGCGAATAAATAAGGCACCGTTCCTTTCGCAGGATACCCGGATAGCAGGGACCGGACTGCGTGGACACCGGGAACCCATAAAGGTCAATTGGGAGGGCGGACGTGGGATTTATCCTATCTGTTATCAGCCTGATCTTTATCATCTTCGTGACACGGAAGTTCTGGGACATGGCCAATGACATTAGAAAACAAACCAGTTTGCTTGAGAGACTGGTCGCATCTACAACTATGTCTGAGTTAACCATCAAAGCCATGAATGGCCAATTGGCTAAACTCGTCATAGCATCGAAAAGTGACAGTTCCTCGAAATAACGTAATTACGGCGTCATCACACGGCGTAAGGACGGCGTAGGTAAGGAGTGGGGGATATAGCGTTACTGGGTGAGGGCGGTGTAAGGACGATGTAAGTACCACGTAGCGTGGCAGTTACGTTGTTGGACTATGTATATACGCCGTGAAGAACGTCACACTGCGTAGCATGTCCTCCAGCTATGGCTCTAAGGTATCCCATTCTGAGTAACATGATACGTTGAGGTGGGCCGGGGGTGGGGTGTCCAACCCTATTTCGTAGTCATTGATCCTGAATTCATCTTTCAGCTTGAGTACCAACATTATCGCGTCTTGCCTCTGGCGCTTCTTGGAACGATGCTTGTGCTGGCGTTCGGCCCCGGTCATTGCGGTCACGTGTTTGCGTCTATGGAGACTACCCGGCTTAGGAGTGGCCCGCAGGTGTCCGGGATTGAGACACAGGCGATTATGGCACGTATGATCCACTTGCCAGCCAGGAGGGTAAGAGCCTTTCAATCGAATGTATGATGCGACGTGAGCCGGAACACGCTTACCACGATGGGAGAATCGGCCATAGCCGCTTTTGTCTGTCGGCCCAGACCACCACCAGCAACCCAGCATACCGTCGTGGAACACTATACGTTTTGTAAACTCTTCCGCCTCATGAACCGTCATTTCCAGCGTTTTTTCGTTCGATTTATCACTAACTTCTGGCACTGTTTAACCCCTCTAATTCTAATAGCTTACCGTCCAAACTCAAATAACTATCTTATCACAAAATGAGGTGAAAAGTCAAGTGTAAATTGATGATTACATTGGCTTTATACACGATTTCAGCCCTCTGTCAAGCGGATTGTGGGGCGGCATCCGGTACGACGTGCGTAACTCATTGATTCTGTGTGACCTACTTGGGGCGGAAGTTCGATTTTATCAAGTCCCGGCACCCCGTAATTGCCGTAATTTACTGAAAATAGCGGATTTATTAATGCTTTCCACAATTCGAGATAGCTCTTAAAGCGTTTATGTCGTACCTACTACCCAGTCGGTAGGTACGACGTGGGTTACGACGTAAGAACGATGTTTGCACACTATGCAGTCCAAGTGTAAGATTTCATTGACTTTAATGGCTACCTTGTGCTATAATGTTTCCATGATTGAGATATCGAACGATCATGAAGTCAAATTCCTAATGAGGGGTAATCAATTGAACCATAATCTCTTAACTCTGTCTCAAGCCGCAGACACACTGAGCGTCAAGGTTTCTACGCTTCGTAAGTGGGTGTTGCTCCGCAAGATTACGTATTGCAAACCTGGGGGCCGAGTGGTTAGAATCCCTGCGTCAGAGATCACGCGGCTACAAGAAACAACTATGGTCCCCCGATTGGAGGCGTAACGTGTCGGTCTACCCTCGCGGTAAAAGAGGAACTTATTATTACCGCTTTTGGTTTGGCGGCAGGCTTTACCACGAAAGCAGCAAGAGCACGTCCAAGACTGTTGCACTTCACGCCGAGCGTCAACGGCGACGCGAGCTTGAGGAAAGCTATAACCACGTTCCTAAGCGTACTCTGCCGCCTACATTCGAGCGGGCGGCCCGCGAGTGGCAGGCATCACGCAATGGAACAGTAGCGCCTAAAACCTTGATGATTGGGGAACAGGCGCTTAAACACTTACTGCCAGTGTTCGGCCAGAAGCTCCTATGCGACATCACGGCTAAGCACATTCGGGTTTATCAGTCGGCGCGGCGGACTGAGGGAATGGAAGGCCGGACCGTCAATATCGAAGTTGGTGTTTTGCGCCAAGTCTTGAGCGATCATGGATTCTGGCGCAACCTAGAGCCGGACGTGACAATGCTCCCTGAGAATCAGGACGTTGGCCGGGCCTTATCGCGGGATGAGGAAGCGCGGTTACTTTCGCAGTGCCGGAAAGCGGATTCCGCGTGCTACACTGCCGTAATGGTGGCGCTCCATACCACGATGCGCAAGGATGAGCTATGCCAGCTTCAATGGCATCAAATAGACTGGGCGAATCGTACCCTTAACGTTGGGCGCTCCAAAACCGAGGCTGGCAAGGGCCGTGTTATTCCATTGAACGCCGCCGCATTCAAGGCTCTATTTGAATGGCAGGCACGCTTTCCTAGCGCGAAGTCAGAGCACTACATCTTCCCGCTTTGCGAGCATAAGCGTATTGACCCAACACGGCCTACGAAGGGATGGCGCACGGCTTGGAAAAACTCCCTAAAGCGGTCTGGCGTAAAATGCCGCTTTCACGATCTGCGACATACCTGTATCAGCCGACTGGCAGAAGGGCAGGCGAGCGACTCAACGATCATGGCTATAGCCGGACACGTTAGCCGTAAGATGCTAGAACGGTATTCACACATTCGCATGGAAGCTAAGCGTCGTGCTTTGGACGCTCTATCACAGCCGGTTACAGCCAGCCCAAGCGCCAGTTTTGAAAGTGAACCTATCCAACTTCGTACACAAGTCGAATCCAAGCGGCCAGTTGTTGACTATAAGTTGTTGAATAAAAAGGTGCGGGCGGTTAGCTCAGCCGGTCAGAGCGTCTGCCTTACAAGCAGAAGGTCATCCGTTCGATCCGGATACCGCCCACCATTGCAATGCAGCACTGAGTGAGGGAATAATCTAAGCAAATGGATGATGAAGCAGGAAGGTTCGCTTTTGTTCTTCTTCCCTTTTGGATGGTGCGATGAGACCTTAACGTTAAATTGAGCCGATTCCATTCGTCGAAAGACAAATCGAAAAACATCGCTTATAATAGAACATCAAGAAAGCAGCAAGGCTTTTGCTTTCTGCTCGTCGCTTGCCATTCGCACTGCTTTTTTAAGGGGACGTAGTTCAGCTGGTTAGAACGCATGCCTGTCACGCATGAGGTCGCGGGTTCGAGCCCCGTCGTCCCCGCCAGCTAACTCCATGGAATGCAAATAGATACAGCTAAATAATGGGCTCCAGATGTAGCCTGCCAACCATCGCAGCTGTGCAAAAATCCGCCAGAAAAAGCGGCGCTGTGCGAAAAATCCGTCGTGCAGAAGCACCTCAATCGGGGGAGCTCAATGGCAACATTGCTATCGTTGAATGCCGAAGGGTTCTCGGTCTGATCTTCGTAAGCACTTCCAAATAAAGGGGGCAAGCTACAGCGGCTCCTTGCACCTTGAGGACGCTTCGGGCAGCGCAACCTTAATACTGGTCAGCTGAGAGGGCGTGCGCAGGCTGCGATTTGAGGGCTTGAGGGCGATGTACGGGCGGAGCGCATGCTTCAAAGGCATGGGTCGGGAGTTCGAGCCTCTTTGGGCGTATTACTTGCTCGATGATCCATCAGGTTGCCGCTGCTCACACTCCTTTCTACCCGAAGATTGAATCAAGGCAGGGCAGGATAAGAACTCGGTACGCTGCATCCATGTCTCTGGCTGGACTCGGACTCTTGGAGTTCAGCCACCAGGTCAGCATAGAGATGTATGTGGACGCAAGAGAATGAGTAAAGAGTTCAGGTGAGAGAGGACCGGTGGTTCGTTTCCGTTTTCGAAGCTCTCTTTCAACTTCCTGGCCGACAACAGCACTTAATACAGAATGGATTTGCCGGTGCACAACGGGTTCGGCACCGGAACTGAGTGCTGCGCGGAGCAGTCCTCGATGCCCGGTAAGCCCTCGGCTCCAGCCCCGATCGCCGTGGTTTTCAATTCCGGAATGCTTCGTGTGCGCCACACGCTGTTGCGACAACTCTCGTGCCTGCGATAGCGCTGCTAATTTTTCCCGAGCCGGCATTCCATCGATTTTTCGTCCCTTCAACGCATTCACCACCCGGTGACGCGCCTTTGTTTATCCTTCATTCCGTCCTCCTGATTTAGCACTCCTTCCTCCGTGTGGATCCGTGTGCCCGGCGCACTTGTGTCGCCACGCTGGAACACACCCCAGTGAAACGTCGTCGTGTGCTCCGCTGTTGCGCCAGGGTGACATGCCTCTGGTGAAGCCGGGGATTTAGCAAACTTGGAGGACCTGCATGATTTTCTGTGCCCCTCAACGTCGAACCTTATCGACGCTCGTCTTAGTACCCCTGTTCGCACTGGGTATTTGCCATCTCGCGTCCGCATTGTTGTCCGCCCCCCCGTGGTCGCGAGCCCACTCTGCTGTGGCAATCGCCGGCACGAATCCATGGCCTCCTCAGGGGGAGACAGGAAGTCTGGTTTTCAGCCTTAACGGAGTCGAATTTCGTTCTCACGGCGGCGCATCACGTCGATGGTCATTCACCGAAATCAGAACCTTGGACCTGACGCCGCGCGGCTTCGTGTTAACCACCTATCGAACAAAGGCTGGCATCTTCCCGGCGACCGGCAATACCGTTTCCGTCTTGCAAACCCATACCGGCGGACGTCGCGGCCCGCTTAGCACAACTCGTGGGAAAGCCTGTCATCAATGGGGATCCCGGTTCACACCAGAAAATCTTCGCTTCTATACCTGCGCGCCACCAGACGCTGACGGGCGGCACGAACGGCGTGCTGCACTTTACTCCAATCGGCATCAGTTACATCACTTCGCGCAACCGGGGCGCCAGAAACTGGCTGACCGGAGGCCTGATCCTGCAATGGCTGCTGGGGTATCTGTTCAGTGCCGCCGTCTGGGTTGGTTACATTGATCTTTTTGGCATCGCAGTAGAAACGGGTGTAGTGATGGTGGTGTATCTCCACGAGGCGCTCGACCGCCGGCTTGCGGCTGGAACGCCCCTAAGCGATGAAGATATCGAAGCTGCAACGATTGAAGGAGCCGTTCTGCGGCTGCGGCCCAAGTTAATGACCGTCGCCTGCGTCATTGTGCTACGAGCAACAGCAAGCTGCTAATTTCCGATTTCCATTTCGGCAATGCAGATGAAATGCCACGTTATCCGCGGAAATCACGTTTTGGCGGCCGAGGAGGGACTCTCGCGCACTATGCCAATAATTTTGACGGATTTGTGCCATTTAATTTTGAAAGTGGCACCAAAACGAGTATTCTTGCTGGTCAGTATTGAGTGTGATGACGCAGAGGATTCTATCCGAAATGCTGGGGCGCCGCAATTCTCCGAGAGCTTGCGGGTTGGGGAAAGGCCGCCTGAGCATTTCGGATAGAATTTGTTGAATTAAGCCGCTTCGCTATGGTGGCCCACATCAGGTGTCGAATACGGATGGTCCGAGATCAATTTTGAGAAGGTCGTACGCATAGCAGCGCTGAAGTAACATTTTCCGCCTCGACCGTCACTGATCCAGTCGTTTTCTGGTCGGGCGAACCACAGCACATCGTTGCTAAATTGGCGAGGGAGGGAGCATGACTACACTGAATCGGCGGGATTTCCTTTGCGCATTGGGGGCCGGAAGTACGATGAATGGAGCTCTAATGGGAATCGAGAGTCCACAGCCCACATCACCAAAGGTTAAACCGATCTCAGGAAGTTGGTTCGAGTTTCAGCATCATGCTACGGTCGAGGGAGTAGATTGGAATCCAGCGTTAGCCAACTTCACTTGCGATCAGTGGGAGATCAAAATCAAAGAAATCGCCGAGATGGGAATGGAGTATCTCGTATTGATGGCGACCGCCCTTTATTATCGCTCTTTTTATCGTACGACCATATTTCCCGCGTGGAGATTGGCGTGTGACGACCCGATAGAAACGGTTCTCTCAGCGGCAGACAAGTGCGGTATCAAGTTCTTCATCGGCGGCGGCTTCTATGGGGCGTGGGACAGCCCCGGGATTGTGGCGGATCCCGTGGCTGCCAAGAAACGCCTGCGGGCAATTGAGGAGATCGCCCGGCGCTACAGCCATCACAAGAGCTTCTACGGATGGTACTGGCCGAATGAGACCTTCATTAATCGGCATTTCTCCAACGAATTCATTAATTATGTGAATGTGTGTTCACGCCTCGCGCGTCAGCTGACTCCGCGGGCGCAAGTCATCATCGCGCCGTATGGGACTCGTGTAGCCGTGCCGGACGACGAGTATGTCCGCCAACTCGAGTCCTTGGATGTGGACATCATTGCATATCAGGATGAGGTCGGCGTCCGCAAGTCAAAGGTGGAGGAAACGTCCGCTTTCTACCAAGGTCTGAGAAAAGCTCACGACCGTGCACGCAGGGCGGCTCTCTGGGCAGATCTCGAAATCTTCGAGTTTGAAAACGCCGTTTACAAAAGCGCGCTGCTTCCTGCGCGTTTTGAGCGTATTCTCCGCCAGATGGAAGCCGTGTCGCCATGGGTTGATAAGATCCTCGTCTACCAATACCAAGGGATGATGAATCAACCGGGCTCCCGAGCTTTTTGCGGATGCGCCGAATCCGCAAGGCTGTATTCAGAATACGCCAAATGGCTCAAGGACTACCGATGGGCGGCTAGGAGAGCGCTCTCGATAGCAGGCTGAAGTTTTTCTTGCGCGTCACTTATTCCCTTGTTCCTCTCATCCGGCACGTACATCTGTTTCGGCGTGATCTTGTCTGTGATGCGTCGAGTCAAACGGGTGCTCGAAGGCGAGGGCAGCAGCGCCGAGTACACCGCCGTGGTATCCGAGCTCCGACGGTATAACCCGCAGTCCGCGATTCTGCCATGGGCGAACGAGCTGCGCCAGTTCATCACAGAGAACAGAAATCAGGAGGGGGTTGTTCTCGGTCAAGCCGCCCCCCAAAATTAGAGCCTGAGGGTCAAGAAGTGCCACTAATGTAGCGCACCCTCGGGCGAGCTGCTGGCCGAGGGTGCGAACCGCTTCGAGAGCCATCTTCTCACCAGCATTGGCGGCGGCGATCACGTGCGCTGCGGATGCGTACGAGCCGCCCGCATAGCGCATCAATGCCGCGGCATTGACGTAAGGTTCGAGACACCCTCGCATGCCACAGGAGCACGGCACGCCACCGGGTACCAGGGGAATGTGGCCTACTTGGTTGGCGAAATAATGGGTGCCGCGATTTAGAACTCCACCCACATAACATCCACCTCCTAACCCGGTCCCCAGTGTGAGGCAGACGAAGTTCTCAAGGAATCTTGCGGCTCCAAAATGCTTCTCCCCGATCGCTAATGCGTTGGCATCGTTTTCCGCTGCTACCGGAAGACCGGATGACAGGGCAAGTTCTTCTCCGATCCTGGTCCCAGTCCAGCCGGGCAAGTTGTCGGTCGCGTACACCACACGGCCGGTATTAGGCTCGACCCAGCCCGCCGTGGCTATTCCGATTGCCACGGGGTTATAGCCCGCATCCTTGGCCTGCTGCGTTGCGGTCTCCGCGACGTGTTTTAGATTGTCGAGCACGGCGTGGCCCCCGAACCTCGCGGGTGTTTCCACGACAGACTTAAACAGGAGAGCGCCGTCTGAGCGGACGACGCCATACTTAGTCTGAGTTCCTCCAAGATCAATCCCAATCGCGCAGACCACCCTGTCGCGACGCAAATACTCGTTTTCAATGGCGACCGCAAAGCTGCGCGCGATATCCGACGGCCGTGTGATAGCTGTACCCACGACAACGGCCAGAGCCCCCGCAGCCACCGCCCGTCGTGCCTGCTCGGGCGACGATATCCGGCCTTCCGCTATTACGGGTACACCGCTGGCACGAACCAATTCCTCGATAAAGCTGGGGTCGAAATTCTGCGCGTGACTGGTTTCATCGGTGTAACCGCGAAGAGTGGAGAGGACAAAGTCCGCACCTGCCTCGACCGCGGCCAGCGCCTCGCCAACCTCCGCCACATCGGCAAGCACAGGAACACTCAAACGCGTTCGAATTTCACGGACGCGGTTTAATGCTCCTGATTTCTGGCCGCGGCCCGTGCAATCCAGGGCGATCATATCAGCGCCAGCTTCCACCAGTGCCTTGGCCGCTTCGAAGGAGGGAGTGATGAGAGGTTTACCATCATGATGGCGGATCTTATGAATGCCGATGATGGGTACCCCTGTTTTCTCACGGATGGCGTGAACATCGGCGGGGCCATTCGCACGAATTGCCGCCGCTCCGCCTGCTACTGCTGCCGTTGCGAAGCGCGCCATAAGTTGTGGGCCATGGAAGAAATTGCCTTCCCCGGGCTGACAGGACACTATCAATCGTCCCTGAATGGCTTGAACTACTTCGCTTGGCGTCATTCTGGAAACCTCGCTGAAATGCCGCAGAGAACAATCGCGGAAAGTAAGATCGCAAGCCCTGCCGACATCAATCTCACGGCTGGAGAGGCGGCTCTCTTCCATTCTCCGAGAATTACACCCATAAGATTGGCAACGACCAGGCCAGCCGCGAGACTCAGAGGCCACCCAACCGAAGGTCCCAATGCACCCAGCCGGGGGGTCGCAGCTCCGTAGATAAAAATACTGCCGCCCCACAATAGACCCATGGCGCCGCATCGGCCCCAGGACGGCCAGGAATCAGGCGCATGGAGCAATGAAGCCGTGTGATTCCGTCTCATTAGCAGTGCGCAATAAATAAGGTTGGGGATAGAGCCAGCACCCAGCATTAACAGCCAAATCAAGTTGGTAGCTGCGAATCGAGTCAAACCGTGGGCGACGCCCACGTCTGAAATAGGAAGTGCGAGGGTATATCCAATGTTAAAGATCCCCGACATCACTCCCGCGGCGACAGCAAAAAAGTATCCTGTCAAGGAAGCGCCGGCCCCTGTCTGCTGCTGGCCGTCGCGAATGCGTCCCGCCTTCCCGCAAACCGCCACTCCGACGAGGAGAGCGATCACGCCTGCAAACAGAGCCAACTCTTTCATCCGAAGATGAACCTCAGCCTTCATGAGCAGAGGAACCAGCGATCCCAGGGCTGAACTCAGGCCAATCACCAGAGTGTTTGCCATCGACACCCCGATGCTGTCGACACTCCTGCCGAAACAGATCGCACCGAAACCCCAGGCAAATCCAAAGAGGAGTGCAGCAAGTACAGCATAACGGGGAGCCTGGGCCAGGACCCTGAGCCATCCTGAGGAACCCGACAAGACCATTGCGGTTGGCATCACCAGGCAAGCGACAACGATGAAGACCATCCAAATGTTTTCCCACCTCCATCGGGGCTCAAGTTTCATGGGCGTCGTAAACAAGCCGTTAAACAAGCCAGACAGTACGGCCAGTGCGATCCCTGTTGTCACCATCCGCGGCTCCTCAAAAACTGGCTCTTCTGCGAAAGCAGCGAAGAGCGGGCATCCCTCGAACGCCTCGCCCTCTCCTTACCTGGTTCGTCGTGTCTTGGGGCTAGGTTATTCGTCTGACTTAATCTAGCTCTTTAAGATTCTATAACTTGTCGATTAATTTGCGGCCCGGCTTGCCGCCTCGTTTCCAGCCGTTTCCGTCGTCTCCCGAAGGCCAGTCCCAAAAAAGTTCTTGACAAGAGTACCACCCAGCGAGCACTATGTCTAGCTGAAATGTCTATACAACTAACAGATGGGTCTCGTCAAGAAGATAAAATGGTGGCTGCGCCCACTCAAAAAATCACGCCATTCTCTTCGATTCGAATCGACAAAGATGCGTCAACGCCCATTTATCTGCAGATTGCCGAGGCCGTCGGTTCCTTGCTTGCCAGCGGAGTCTTGCTTCCGGGGTACGTTCTACCGCCTGAACGAGTGCTATGTGAGCAATTTGGCGTCAGCCGCATGACGTTGCGCCAAGCGATGAGCTTGCTTGACCGCGAGGGTTTAATCGATTCGCGCCGGGGCGTGGGAACGATCGTCAGGCCCAGCCGTCTGCGGAAACACCAACAGGAGATGCGCAGCTTCAGCGAAGAAATCCGAGAGCGAGGCGGTCATCCGGGGTCACGCCTGATTTCGGTTGAATTGGCCATTCCAGCTCCCGCAGTGCGGGATTTGTTTGAACTCCACGAGAAGCAGAGGATATACGAAATTCAGCGCCTGCGCTTGAACGACGGTGAGCCGTTGGCGTTGGAACTTGCGCGTATTCCTGAACGGTTGTGCCCAGGGCTTGAACGTTTCGACCTGGCAAGAAGTTCGCTATACGAAATTCTGGAGCAATCGTACGGACTTAGGCCGGAAACTTGTAACGAAGAAATCTCGGCAGAGATCCCGAGTTCACAACAGCGGAAACTACTGAGCTTACCGGCACGTACCGCCGTTCTTGTCATCAATCGAAAGACCTATATGGACGACGGGCGCCCTCTTGAACTCACGCGTTCCGTCTTCCGTGGTGATCGCTACAGCTCCGTCGTGCATTCGGTCCGCAAGAACAAGTCAATCTTGCAAGCGACGAGTTCTTAGAAACGGTGAAAATCATCATCCGCAGCATGCGCGAAGTGGGAGGAGTTGACATGCGCGGATTGGGAGGAGTGGAGATGAATTTACATCGAGGTTGCGAAAGTTCCCGCCTTTTCTGGCACGGAAGACTCAGGAGTGTTCTGGTCGCCCTGGGCGCTTTGTGCGCTTTCTGTGTTCTGCTATCCCCGCCTGTGTTCGCCCAGGGGGGCAACGGCAGCGTCACGGGCGTGGTGCGCGACGCGAGCGGCGCAGTGGTGCCAGGCGCGTCGGTGAGCATAACCAACACGGCGACGGGCGTGAAAACGACGACGAAGACGGACAAGGAAGGCCTGTACACTTTTCCCTACGTTCAGCCAGGCGTTTACAATGTCGCCGTCAGCGCTTCCGGATTCCAGACGATGAAGAAACCGGGAGTGACCGTGAATGTGACGGAGCAGGTGCAGATAAGCTTCGAATTGAAGGTGGGCAGTGTTAATCAGACTGTTACGGTCACGGGCGCGGCGCCATTGCTCAATACCGTCGATGATGCGGGGGGGCAAACCATCACCCGGAGGGCCATCAACGATTTGCCGCTTTTGAACCGATCGGCGCTTGACCTGGCATTCCTCGCGCCGGGAGTCAATCAGCCGGCCGGTTCCACCTATGGGAATCAATCGGTTTCGATGCCTTATATGCAATCGAACGACTTTGTTTCTAATGGAAGCCGCGAGGCGACCTCCAATGTGCTCATTGATGGCGTTTCAGCGGGGGGAGTGAACATGGGGGGTCTGACAACTCGTGTCGCCTATACCCCTTCGGTGGATGCGGTCCAGGAGTTCAAGGTACAGCAAACGAATTTCAGCGCCGAATATGGAAACTCAGGCTCGACCATCATCAACCTGATCACACGTTCCGGCGCGAACGGCTTCCATGGCAGCGCCTACGATTTCCTGCGCAACAATGACCTCGATTCCCAGGATTACTTCGCCAACCAATACCCGGCACCCCTGAACAAGCTCCCGCACCTGGAGCGGAACGTTTTTGGCGGCACTTTTGGCGGCCCCGTACTGATCCCTCACGTTTACAACGGACGGAACAAGACTTTCTTCTTCTTTGACTATGAGGGCACGCGCCAGAGTTCACTGGCAACCGCGAGCGCCGGCGTGCCCAGCGCGGCGGAGAAGGCGGGAGACTTCGGTGAGCTTTGCAACGACGTTAGCGAGCTCGACGGCAAGGGCCCGGGGACGTTCAACTCAAGCGGTGTCTGCTCAGATCCCAACGGCCAACTGTGGGACCCCTACAGCGCCTCCTACGACGTGAACCACAATGCGTTGCGTTCAACCCCCATTCCGAACAACAACATCGCCGGGTACACGAGCCTTGCCACGGGAGTTTCGCTACCGGGAGGTACGGGGCCAGGAAACTTGATCGATCCCGCCGCGAAGAAGTTGATGTCGTATTTCCCGGCGCCAAACTATAATCAGGGAGCGCCAAGCGGAGGCTATAGCCCGTACCTCAACTGGGTCACCAGCGGCGCCACTGGACTGAGCAATGACCAGTGGGACTTGAAAATTGATCAGCATTTTGGTGACCGCAGCATGCTGAGCGGGAAATATGCCCAACGAATGACGCATGCGATTAACCTGGACTGCTTCAACAACGTAGCGGATCCCTGCTCGGGGGGGATCGGACCTCAATCGGCCCATCTGCTGGCGCTGGACTTCGTACACACTTTCGGCCCGACAACGGTGCTGAATGTTTCCTATGGCTATACGAGCGTCGGGCGCCAGCTACAGCCCTCGGCGACGGATCCGGTGACAACGCTGGGGATGCCAAGCTACATGGACGAATCCGGTTTCAAGGTGCTTCCGTCTGTATTATGGAATTACAGCAACGAAACGGCCGCGGAAGCCGCCAACAACGACACCGCCATTGGGGGACAGCCATGGTCTATCCTGGAGGACAACACGGCATCGCACGACCTGCTTGCGTCGCTCACCCATATACAAGGGCGCCACGAGTTGAAGTTCGGCGCCGAATTTCTCGTAAATCTCTACAACTTCTCGCAACCCGGCACGCAAAATGGACTGTTTGCCTACGGCCCGGCAGGTACATCGCAGAACTCTGGTATTGCAGGGACGGGCGGGGATAACTTGGCGAGTTTCCTAATGGGAAGCGGGTTTGGCGGTTGGGGGCAGTACGAAATTCCCGCGTGGCTTTACACCCAAAACCACGGCTTTGCTGGCTACGTGCAGGATGCCTTTCATGCAAGCCGGAAGCTCACGGTTAACGTCGGGCTTCGCTATGATTTGACCATGCCAGAAACGGAAAGGCACAACGAGTTGAGCTGGCTCGATCTCAATGCGGCTTATCCTTCGACTGTCCCCGGGTACCCCACCCTTCATGGCGGCCTAGCGTTTGCCAGCCCCGGCGAGCGCTCGGCCCTTAACCCTGACTATCGGGACTTTGCGCCGCGCATCGGCTTGGCGTATAGCCCGAACAATAAAACGGTGATCCGCACCGGATACGGAATTTACTATGGCATGTCGCGGGCAGCGGCGAATGCAATGGCGATAACTCCTAACGATCCGGGATTTGACGGGACTACCTCCTGGTCCAGCACGTATAATTTTGCTGGCCTTTTGCCTTGTTGCGGGCTCAGCAAC
Organism: Terriglobia bacterium; assembly: GCA_035945615.1. Taxonomy (GTDB): domain Bacteria; phylum Acidobacteriota; class Terriglobia; order UBA7540; family UBA7540; genus RH2-MAG17b. The sequence goes on along the minus strand of DASZAA010000126.1, from coordinate 14,229 downwards.
CCCTTCCCGAATGGGATCACGCCCGTCACGGGTAGCTCGTTAGGATTAGCGACCCAGATTGGCAACGCCTCATCAGCGCCCAATGGGTTCGAGCGGACAATGAACGCCACGCCCTATAGCCAGTCCTGGAACTTCGGAATCCAGCGCGAGCTTCCGGCAAGTATGCTCCTCAGCGTGGAGTATATCGGCCAAGAGTCAACGCATCAGTACTTTGGAATTGGCGGCAATTACAATCTCAATCATTTAGGCCCGCAAGAGGGGCAGATGACGCCGGCGCAGATCCAGGCGCTGAACGCTCAAGTCCCCAATCCCTTTTACGGGATCATACCCAATAGCACGCAGACTACATCACAATACCAGCTCGACGTTCCCTATCCTCAATTCAGTGGCGTCGACGTCGCCAGTCCACCGTGGGCCAATGCGAACTATCAGGCGTTGCAATTGGGGCTTGAGAAACGCTTTTCGAATGGGCTGCAGTTCCTGGTTACCTACGTGTGGTCAAAATCGCTCGACGATGATTCGAATCCCGGTAACGCTGGTGGATCAGGCCTTGGAAACGCCCCCGCCCCCCTGGATCCCAACAACTTGGAGTTGGCGAGGTCGGTTTCTCAATACAACATCCCGCAGGTCTTCCAGTTTAGCTATGACTATCAACTGCCCTTCGGCCGCGGGAAGCGCTTTGGCTCGCGAATGAATCCGGTGCTCGACGCGATTATCGGAGGATGGCAGACCACCGGCATCTGGCGGTATGACGATGGCCAGCCCATGATCGTCTCAATTTCGACAGCTGTTCCTGGCCTGCCTGGCTATGGTCAGTCACCGGAATTGGTCGGCACGCCGCAGGCCAACCCGTCTTCCAAGTGGTTCCTCCCGGCGTCGCAGGGTGGCGGGTACTTTGCCAATCCTCAGGTCTTCCAACAGCCCGCGCCTTACACAATCGGCGACACGCCTCGAACCCTTCCGTGGCTGCGATATCCCGGCACGGCGAACGCGGACCTGTCGCTTTTCAAGGAGTTTTCTCTCGACCGGCTTCGCGAAGGCATGCACCTCGAACTCCGTACGGAATGGTTCAATGCCTTCAATCACCCGCAATTCGGCAACATCAATACAACCGTCTCGCCGAGCAATAGCGCCTTCGGACAGATTACTGGACCCGACGCAAACTCGCCGCGCGAGATACAGATGGCTCTGAAGCTGTACTTTTAGAAGTGTCCACGCAATGCGGTGGCAAGGAGGTTTGTGGGCATTGCATCCTGTTGCTCGTGCTCGGCTAAGGCATTGGCAAATGGCTTGGAGCGCGGCGTTCTGCGCTGCGCTCTTTCTTTTTCATGGAACCCCCGTTGCTGTTGCTCAGTCGCCGGCTTCTATCGATCAAAAAGCCACGCGGGATTTTCAGCAAGGCCAGGTTGCCGATGCCGAGAGCGCGCTCCGATCCGTGTTGCGCGCTCATCCTCGCGACCTCCCGGCATTGAGCCTCATGGCTGTCATTCTTGACTCCCAGCGGAATTATTCCGAAGCCGAAGGATTCTACCGCCGCGCTCTCGAGATCGCGCCGAAGTCTCCCGCTATATTGAACAATCTCGGGAACCACTATCTGGCGACCGGCAATCCCAAGAAAGCAGAAGAAACTTTTCAGCGCGTAGTGGAGATTGATCCGCATTATGGGAACGCGAACCTGCAACTGGCCGAAATGAGCCTGCAACAGGGGCAGGGCGCGGAAGTTCTTGCCTGTTTCAACCGTCTGAAAGCCTCTGATCAGGACCAACCCGTGGCGCAGCTCCTGAGGGCGCAGGCTTTCGGTCTCATCGGCAAGTGCGGCCAGGCCGTGCAAATGCTTAGCGCGCTCGAAAAGAAAACAGCTCAAGACCCACGCTTCACTTTTTCCATTGGCCTTGCCTATGCCCACTGTCAGCGTTACGACCGGGCGGAAGAATCGTTCGGCGCAGTCCTGAAAGCCGATCCCACCAACTTCGACGTCCTCTACAACCTCGGGGTCGCCGCACACCGTGCAGGGCATTTGGAGCAAGCGCAACGGGTTTTTGAGGCTGCTTTGCAGTCGAGGCCGGCAGACGTAGATGCTCTTCGTGCTTATGGTGAACTGTTAATCGAGACCAAGAATTATCTGGCGGCTTCTGCTGTCCTGTACAGAGCGTCGCGCCTAGCGCCGGATCGCGCTGACGTGCTATTGCTTTTGGCTCGCGACACTGAGGAGCTCGGTTACTATGAGGACGCCGTGAGCGCGTATGAAAAGTACCTGAAATTACGCCCTGCCGACGGCGCTGCCCGACGCGAGCATGGCTTTGCGTTGGTCCTCGCCGGCCGGCCCAAGGATGGTCTTCCCGAACTTCAGCAATTCGCGCTTAGACACCCTAAAGACGCGCGAGGCCAGTATGAACTCGCCATGGGCGAAGCATTCAGTAGTCCGGACAAGGCTCTGGCCCGTTTAGGTGAGGCACTGAGGCTCGATCCGGCCATGTCAGAGGCTCGCTACGCCCGTGCGGTACTCGATTTCCAACATGATAAGTTTGATCAGTCACTGGAAGATATCCTGGCGCTTCGGAAGCTTAGTCCTAATAATCCCCAGCTTTTGGACTGGCAAGCGCAAATATACTTGCGACAGAATCGGGCGCAGGAAGCAGCGCCACTCTTACAACAGGCCGCTGAGTTGGCTCCCCACGATCCCGACATTTTATATCATTACAGCGTAGCACTGCGAAAACTGGGTCGCACGGAAGAGCTCAATCAGGTGCTTGCGGCATTCCGGAAGGCCTCGGCGGGCGAGAAGCAGAATCAGCCGCGCTATGGCCTATTTGATTTTCTCAACCTGTCCCCGGAGCAGCGGGGCACGAAGTCCCTTGAATCGCTCCAGAGCGCGGTTGATGAATACCCCAACGATGTCGTTCTTAAAGCTCACCTCGCCCAAACCCTGCTGGACCGAGGGCAGACACAGCGCGCTGCCGCTGCCTTTCGGCAGGTGCTTGCGGCGGGAGCCGGTAGCGCGACCCTGGCTGATTGCGGGAAAGCCTTACTGGAGCATGAGCAATATGGTTTGGCTGCGGAATTTTTCCAGAAGCTACCGAATGCGAGGCTCGATCTGGCAATTGCCGTGTTTCATTCCGTCGGCCCAGAAGCTGGACTGGCCGAACTCGATGAAATTCCCGCCGGCCAACGCGCCGGCGACTACTTTATACTTCGAGCCCAGATTCTGGATTCTATGGGCAAGACCGCAGAAGCGGCGGACTCGCTGAATAGAGGTATTCGCGGGGCCCCCAAGCGTGCCGATATGTATTTTGAGGCCGCGGCGTTTCTGATTAAACACGGCCAATTCAAGCAGGCCGCGGCGTTTCTGGAAGATGCAACGCGCCTGATCCCGGATGCTCCTAACTTGTGGCTGGCGCGGGCGATTGTTCTTGAGTTGCCGGTGGCGCATGGGAGATCCCACGCCGGCGAGGTGCGGAGCGAAGAAGCAATGAAGGTGCTGGCGCAAATTGAGTCGCGCTGGCCGGCGTGGGACCTCCCATACCTCGTGAACGGGATGATCTTGCAGGACGAACTGAAATCGGGGCAAGCAAAGCAGATGCTCGATATAGCGATTGCCCTCGGATGCAGGCAAGCGGAGGCTTATTATTACAAAGCGTTAGCCATCACGGACACGACCCCGCTCAATCTGCCGGAGGCGCAGAAAGCCATCTCTCAGGCAGTGACACTGAACCCTGAAGATGCCGAAAGTAGAGTACTGGCCGGACAGATTCTCCTGGATGAGGGAAACGACAAGGCCGCTATTCAACAACTCCTCGCCGCTGTGCGGCTTCAGTCGGCGCTATATGGCGCGCATGGTCTCTTGCGCTCTGCCTACCTCAAGATGGGTGAGAGTGACAAAGCTGCTGAAGAAATAAATCAGATGAGGAGTATCGCGAAACGGAGTTCCGAGCCCGACCAGGACACCTCATCCATGGAGCGCCTCTTATTCACTGTGCGTGCGCCGGGCGCCAGTGCAGCTACGGAATGAGAGTTCTGAGTGACCTAGCGGTTGATTTCTCCGGCTGCGGCTCGACGCGTAAGCATCCAAAGGAATGCGGGTTCTGCTGAACGCGCGCTCGCCTAAGCTGGAGTGGTTTCGCGCTGAATGCGCCGGAAGGGGTTGTCGATGCAAAAGCTAGCGAACCCAGCTTGGTCCCTCCTGATCCTGATCGTGACACTGCTCAATCCACTTGATGCAATAGCTTCCCGTACATCGCAAGCAGATGTACCGCTTTCATCAGTATTGGAACTGAAACCGGTCTTAAATCTGGTGCACAGAGTCGTCCCGTGGATGGACGGGAAGCTAACTCTCATCCGCATTCCGAAAGAGCGCGGGGACGATGTGTTCGATCTGCGAACGGAGGGCGGGAAGCTCGTCATTCGGGCATCCGATCCGTCCAGCGCGGCGATGGGGCTGAACTATTATCTGCGGTACTATTGCCATCGCTTGATGTCGCCGGTTGGCAACAATCTTGCGCCAGTCAAAGTTCTTCCCGAGCTGGCGCGGCCTGTGCATCGAACTTCGCGTTTCAAGTATCGGTATTTCCTGAATTACTGCACTTTCAATTACTCGTTCGCGTTTGCGGACTGGCCCGCGTGGGAGCGCGAACTCGATTGGATGGCGCTGAATGGCATCAATCTGGCGCTGGCGGTGAATGGAACCGAAGCGGTCTGGGAGAACACGCTGCGCCGCTTTGGATACAACGATGCAGAGATCCTGCAATTCATTCCCGGACCGGCGTACACGGCATGGTGGCTAATGGGCAATCTGGAAGGGTGGGGCGGGCCGGTGACGCAGCGAATGATTGATGATCGTGTGATACTGGAGAAGCAAATTCTGGCGCGGATGCGCGAGCTGGGAATCGAGCCGGTTATGCAGGGTTTTTACGGGATGGTGCCGGCATCGCTGGCGAAGAAATTTCCGGACGCGAGAATTCTCAAACAAGGCCCCTGGGGCGGTTTTCGCAGACCGGATATACTGCTTTCGTTGGACCCGCTGTTCGCGCGGATGGCGTCCGTTTATTACGAGGAAATGAGCAAACTATACGGGCCAGTTCGATTCTATGGTGGCGATTTATTCCATGAAGGTGGAATGGCTGAAGGTCTCGACCTTGCGTCGCTCGGGCGCGGTGTGCAGGATGCAATGCTTAAGGGGGACCCTGACGCGGTATGGGTACTACAGGGATGGCAGGGAAATCCCAAGCAGGGATTGCTGGACGGGCTTTCGCCGGCGCATGTATTAATCCTCAATATGGAGAGCGACGATTGGGAGAAGAGGAAAGGATTTGGCGGGTTGCCTTGGATTTGGGGGGCGATCGATAACTATGGCGACAACACGGGGCTGTTTGGCGGCCTGCCGCAGATCGCGTCGGTACCGGCGCGCGCGATAGCCGGTCCATACGGCGCCAGTATGGCGGGCGTGGGCGCGCTGATGGAGGGGATAAATAACAATCCTGTCGTGTATGATCTCCTTTTCGATGCGGCATGGATGAATAAGCCAGTCGATTTGCGCGAGTGGATTCGGGATTACGTGAAGTGGCGCTACGGGGAAGATACACCAGAGCTGGAGCAGGCATGGCAACTGCTGTTGGAGACTGTATACAAGTCAAGTGAGCGCCCGGAACCTATTTTCTGCGCTCGTCCATCCTTGGCTGTAAACAAGGTGAGTACATGGGGATCGACAAAGGTCCCATACGATGAGGCGAAACTGGAGGAGGCGGCGCGGGAGTTCCTCAAGGACAGCGACCGGCTACGAGGGATCGATGCCTATCAATACGACGCGGTGAATGTCGTCCGACAGGTGCTAAGTAATCGTGGCAATGAAGCGTACCACAAGATGGTCACGGCCTATCAGGCGCACGACGTGGCGGAATTTGAGGCAGCAAGGCAGGAGTTTCTGAATCTGCTGCGTGCGGAGGACTCGCTCCTGCGCACACGGCGCGAATTCATGTTGGGAACATGGCTTGCTGCGGCGAAGGCCATGGGGCACACCAAAGAAGAGAAGATTTTGTGCGAAAGGAACGCGCGCACACAGATTACTTATTGGGGTCCGGATGATCCGGAGACGGTAGCCCGCGACTACGCATATAAGGAATGGTCAGGCCTGTTGGAAGATTATTATTTGCCACGATGGGAGATGTTCGTCGAGGATCTTGGCGCGCGGCTCCGGGGGAAGCCCGGGCGGGAGATCAATTACTTCGAATTCGAAGAGAAGTGGACGAAGGAGCGGAAGGACTATCCAGTCGATCCGCGTGGCGATCCCGTGCGCGCTGCTGCCGCGGCTCTCGCCGGCCTCGCGCAAACGTGAGTAGTTGGCTTTTCCGTGCGGCTCAAGAGTGTCCCGACCAATGTAATGGTGACAGCAAGTGAGTACGGTAAGAAGCCGATCCGAACCATCAGTGTTTGCCTCCGTCTTGTCATGTGTAAACTGGAGAATTGTGCAGGGTCAACCTGTGCGCTCGCCGGACACAGCAAAATCCTGGGCCACGGCGGCCGAGTTAGCTTTACATCAGCTATTTGAACCCGGCGCCTTCGATAACCGTTACGCAGCGGTCGGCGGCGACATTCTTCAGTTCCTGCACAATCCCTGAAGGCCAGCGAATTTCCACGCGATCTGCCGTTTTGTGGGGACCCAAGCCGAAATGAGTCGGTCCGGCGCTTGATGACGCGTACCCCCTCGTAAAAACAACATGATTGTACTGTGTCAACTTGCCCGCAACCACTTTGATCCTTGCGCCGATGCCGTCGCGATTGCTTTTCGTTCCTTCAAGCTTGAAAGCCAGCCAGTGATTCTCGCCGGGACTGTCGTTGATCCAAATTTCCGCTGGCGCGCTGATCGCGCTCACGACAAGATCGAGCTTGCCGTCGCCGCTGAGATCACCCACCGCCGATCCACGGTGCCGTTTGCGCGGCTGAGTGGCAAGACCGGCTTCCTCGGTGAGCGCCCGAAATTTGAATCCCCCCAGATTCTGGAACACAGTATTGTGCTGGTCCCTCGGCGTATCGGGCCTTGAGACCGCCTCGACGTGTCCTCGCGTGACGAACAAGTCCTTCCAACCGTCGTTGTCGAAATCGGCAAGCGTCGGCGAATAACCCGCCATCGGTAGACTCAGGCGAGCCATGCCGCTCGAAACCGTTACGTCGTCGAACTCGCCGCCGCCCAAATTGCGAAACAGCGGAAAAGTCTGATAATTGAGCGCCGCGAAAGCGATATCCGGCAAGCCGTCGTTGTCAATATCGCCGAAGTCTACGCCCATCCCCGAGATAAACTGACCGTTTTCCGTGAGCGCGGCGCCCGCTTCGAAGGCCACTTCCTCAAACTTCCGGCCTCCTTTATTGTGGAACAGCCAGTTACACATCGTGTCGTTCGTCACGAACAAATCCAGCCAGCCATCGAGATCGTAATCCGCAACGCCCACGCCCATGCCTTTTCCCGGATGCGCACGAAGTCCCCATTCGGCAGAAACGTCGCGGAACGTTCCGTCGCCATTGTTGAGGAAGAGCTGGTTGGGTGTCGGCTTGTAAAGCTTTGGATGGCAATAGTCGCGGACACCGGGCTTAATATAGCACGCGGGCTCGGTTCTGACATCCCAGGCCAAGTAGTTGAGGACGAGCAAATCGAGCAAGCCGTCGTTATTGACATCGAGCCAAGCTCCGCCAACTGACCATAGCGGACCAAAGTCTGAATCGCGGGTGACCAGTCCCGCTTTCTCTGTGACATCCGTGAATGTACCGTCACCGTTATTGTGATAGAGATGGTTCGCGTGAACGCCGCCGACGAACAGGTCCAGATGGCCGTCGTTGTCATAATCGCCGACACCAACGCCATTCGAAAAGCCGGCGCCCGCAAGACCCGCTTTCTCGGTAACGTCCTTGAAATTCCCTTTGCCGTCGTTTTCGAAGAGTCGATTCGAATATTTGGGCGAAGTTTTGATGAGGGAATGAATGTCAGCCCCATTCGCGAAGAAAATATCGAGATGGCCGTCGTTGTTGTAATCAAACAGGCCGACGCCACCGGCCATCGTTTCCGGAGCATGCCGCTCCGGCGTTTCGCAGCTGTCGAGCTGGAAATCAATCGGACGGTAAGTGAAGTGGATGGATGAGGCTGGGGAGTCCCCTCTGGAGCGTATCGCCCCCGCAGCCATCAAGAGGGTCAAGAATTCACGCCGTTGCATCGAATCCAATCAGTGTTTCCCAACTTCAGGGACAGCAGAGGTTCGATCAGGCTTCATGCCCTTCTTCGCTCCGCCGCGTCATTCTACCATGTGCTACACACGAATTTCGAGGGCTCTTGCGTAGTATTTCCCCAAGGGGAGAGGAGGTTGTCAAAGGTCAAGCGGGTCAGCACACTAAAAGATCGTTATCGAAATACCTAGCTGCAGCGGCGATGTCCTCATCGCCGGACGGCGGCGAAGACGCCGCCGCTACAGTCGGGGTTCAAAGTTCATCCTGTTGACGCCGAGCTTCCGATCATCTAGAAATACGGTTTGACAAAGGACCGTTGTGATTGCAATATATCTAGACTATATGTCTATGCCACTTGGGTCGAGTGTCGTTCCGCCTCCCAGCAGGTAAGCGGCGGTCGTGATCAGAGATCTCTTTAGCGACAGCGACGAAGACGCCGTGATGCATGCAATTCGAATTGCGGTTTGCCTCGTCTCGAATCTGCCGCGACGAAAGGTTCTGCGAATGAAGCTTCATCGGCTACTATGGGTGGCTTGCCTGTGCAGTGCGAGCGCTTTTGCGCAAATGCAAGCGAATCTGGTTCCCAATCCCGGATTCCGGGTTGATGCGTCGGGCAATCCAGTTTCATGGCAACTCTGGTCTCCGCGCCCTGATCTGCAACCGCGCGCAGGCGTGGTGAGAGACGCCGGTGCCGGCGCGCTGCGACTCACCTCCGTTGATTTCTCCTCCTTCGGAAAATGGCTTGCGAAAGACATCCCGGTTAGCGCCGGCCATTTCTATCGCTTCGAGGTGCTGTACCAACCGAAAGGCATTGTCAACGAGCGCGGCAGTGTAGGAGTTATGTTGTCATGGAACGCATCGGATGGGCAGCCGGTCCAGCGCGACTACGTGGACCAGATTTCAGCAGCCGATAACGGCTGGCGCCGCGCTGCTCGTACCTTGCGTGCTCCCGAAAAAGCATCCAGCGTCACTATTGAGTTGTGGCTCCGCTGGACAGATGGCGGTTCGGTAAGCTTCAGGAATCCGACTCTGGTGGAAACGGCCGAACCGGCGCCGCGCAGAGTGCGAGTAGTCACAACAAGAATTGAAGAGCACGAAAATACCACGCTCCAAGCCAACCTGAATTACATGGCGAAGGTGCTGGACGAGGCGGGGCGCGAGAAACCGGATGTAATTCTGCTGACGGAATTCTTTCCTGAGCGTGGGGTAAGAGGGACCGTGCACGATCGCTCCGAGCCGGTTCCAGGTCCTGTGACCAATACGCTGGCGCGCAAGGCGCGAGAATACAACTCGTACATCATTACCGGGATGCTGGAATTGGATGGTGGCAAGACATACGACACGGCGGTGCTGATCGATCGCCAGGGCCGAATCGCGGGAAAGTATAGGAAGACGCATCTCCCCCTTGCCGAAGTTGAGGACGGCGAAACTCCTGGCAATGAATACCCGGTTTTCGATACGGATTTCGGGCGCATTGGCATCCTGATCTGCTGGGATTTCTTCTTCCCTGAAACCGTCCGCATCATGCGGCTCAAAGGTGCGGAGATCGTATTTCTGCCGATCGCTGGCGATCCCGGAGCGCGGCACTATGACACGATCACGCGAGCCCGAGCTATGGATAACGGCATTTATTTTGTCACTTCAGTGAGTGAAGGGGCCGCAAGCCGCATTGTGAATCCGGATGGAGAAGTTGTCGCCGAGACTACGGATGGCTTGGCGACTGCCGACCTCGACTTGGCCAGGGAGTCCCGGCTGTGGTGGCTTTCTGTCGGTCCGGCCTACGGCGAAGCCAAGAGTCTTGTGATTCAGGAGCGTCGGCCCGATACATACAAGCCGCTGGTCGATGGATCCTGGTGAGGGTTGCCCCTGTAAACCCAAATGTCCCCGATGCCGAATGCTCAGGCACTGGAACTGTCCCGTTTATCCCGATCCGGAGAGCGGGGGCGCATCGCCGGGAACAGATGCAGGTAGCGGTCGGAAGCGGGGCTTGCATCCTTGAAAACGCGGACGTGCGCCGTGTTGTAACCGCCGGCGCATATAGTTCGTGCCCGCCAGGCGTTCGCATTTTTCAGTGCATCCTAACCCGGCCTAGCCGGAACCAAACACGAAAATTGGAGCGATCTCGGATTGCTCTTGAACACTCATGAATACGAGGCGAAATTGAGGTGGTCAAAAATATTGTGTCATAAAATGGCAGAATCTAACTCCAAAGGTACCAAATGCCGAGGGCGGCTGGAATTGATTTCCGCGTATGTGGTCATAGCGCTACTTTTTGCATGTACCCTGACGTTTGGACAGGTTTCTGCGGCGCCTGCTCAAGAATGGCATGCATACGGCCACGATCCTGGGGGCATGCGGTTCTCTCCGCTCCAACAGATTAACCGCTCGAACGTCCAGCGACTCCAGAGAGCATGGACGTATCAGTTGGCTCGCACTCCTAATAGCGGGATCGTGCCGTTCGAAACAACTCCCTTGATGGTGCATGACGTGCTTTACTTCGCCACCCCGACCGGCCGTGCCATTGCCCTGGACGCTGAGACGGGGAAAAGACTTTGGGTCTTCGATCCTTTTCGCGGAGTTGGCGCGTACGCCCGCCCGGTGGTGAATAGAGGCGTCGCCTACTGGGAGGGAACTTCCCGCGTTACGTGCAGTGGCGCGGGGCACGGAGAAGATAGCCGTATCTTCTATGTCGCACCTCACGCGCGTCTTTTTGCTTTGGATGCCGAGACGGGCGTCCCGTGCAAAAGCTTTGGCAGCGGGGGGGGCATTGATCTTCGAGTTGGCGTAGCCTCGGAATGGCCCAAGTCGCAATACGAAGTGACCTCGCCGCCTGTCATTTACAAGAACCTCGTCATTACTGGATCAGAGGTTCAGGAATATCCCTCCAAGGGGCCGAGTGGGGCAGTTCGGGCTTTCGATGTGCGCACGGGGAAACTGGTGTGGACGTTTAATACGGTACCGAAGCCGGGCGAAGCCGGACATGAGACTTGGGAGGGCGACTCCTGGAAAGACCGCTCAGGCGTGAATGCGTGGGGGCCGTTGAGCATCGATGCCGAACACGGGCTCCTCTTTATGGGTATAGGCGCGCCATCGTATGACTTTTATGGTGCTGACCGGAAAGGTAAAGATCTTTTTAGCGATTCGCTTGTGACGCTCTATGCCACGACGGGGAAGCTTGCCTGGTATTACCAGACTGTCCATCATGATCTGTGGGATATCGATTTGCCCTCACAGCCAGCTTTGGTGACTTTGCGCCATAAGGGACAGGAAATTCCCGCCGTGGTGGTCTTGAGCAAAACCGGATTCGTTTTCGTATTCAACCGCCTGACGGGTAAGCCCCTGTTTCCGATTGAGGAGCGCCCGGTTCCGCAAAGCCATTTGCCCGGCGAGGCGACTTGGCCCACTCAGCCGTTTCCGCCAAAGTCGTTGCGCCTAAGCCGAATCTCGGTGACCCGCGAGGATATTACAACCGTCACGCCGGAATCGCGGAAATACTGCCTGGAAACCTTCGGCTCGATCCTGCCGGGGCAGGTTTTTAACCCTTGGGGCCTGAAGCTGTCCTTGGAAATGCCCGGCACACTAGGCGGATCCAACTGGTGGGGAGCCTCGTTCGACCCATCTACCGGATATCTTTTTGCCAACGTTAACGAATTAGGGGCGGTGGGCGAAATGAGCCGGCAGCCAGCAGGCTATTCTGAAGCCTATGAACGAGGCAGTCAGTGGGGCGCCTACGCTCGCTTCTGGGACGATCACCATAATCCCTGCCAGCAGCCGCCGTGGGGCACGCTAAACGCTGTGAACTTGAATACCGGGGAGGTAGCGTGGAAAGTTCCGCTCGGAGTTGTCAGTACACTGGAATCGAAAGGGATTACCAAGACGGGCGTCTACAACCTCGGAGGGTCCGTGGCAACCGCCGGGGGGCTTGTCTTCATAGGCGCCACCGCTGATTATCGCTTCCGGGCGTTCGACGCGCGCACGGGGAAGCAGCTTTGGGTTACGAGGCTCGAAGCTAACGGGAATGCTACACCGATGACGTACCTGGGTGAAAAAACCAGAAAGCAGTTCGTAGTAATCGCGGTAGGGCCTGGATATCTCAGTAACAACACACTCACGCCAAGCGCCCTGGCGGCATATACCCTATTTCCCAAGGGACAGCCGAGCGCTGCCCAGCTAAGATTGGATAAAGAAATACAGGGAAACCAGGCAGTCCTGGCTGGGCCTGGGAGTGAGCCGCCGACAATCGCTTCCCCTCTGCCCGCTCCGAATCAGCCTATACCATTCAGTCACAAACTACACTTGGGCGTCGGATTGAAGTGTGACAATTGCCACGTATTGCCGAAAGACGGAAAGCAGATGCAAATCGCCAACGTAACAGAATGTATGGCTTGCCACCAAGAGATTAGGGTGGCAAGCCCTGCCATCCAGAAACTGGCTCAAGCGCAAAAAGAAAACAAGAAAATCTCCTGGGTTCGCGTGTATCAGCTACCCGATTTCGTTTTCTTCAGCCACCGGACACACCTCGATGCGAAGATAAACTGCGCAGTGTGTCACGGCGCCGTACAGGAGCAAGCCGCCCTCCGGCCGGAGAAAGATATTTCGATGGTTTCCTGTGTGAATTGCCACAAGCTCTATTACGCGCCGGTTACCTGCGGTACGTGTCACGATATCGGATATTAAACAAGATACTCTCGATCGAAGAACAGCCCTTAAGAGCATGGTTGCAGGCTGGCTTCGTAGCTGTACATGCCCATGTGGGCCGGCGAGCCTCCACCGCGTTAAACCCCATATCCACTGAGCGTTCACGCAAAGGGCTAGAGGTCTTCCACTATAACGAATCAGCTCAAACCCTAGGTTGTTGGTGACGTTCGGATGTTTCGCAAGATTTGCGCTGAAATCGATGAAACCCAGATCCATTCGAGAAGGAACAGCAGATTCAGAAATAACTGGATACTCGTTGTACTATTTTGATTGGCACTGGCGGCGCCGAGGAATCCAGTCAAAAACAAAATCCCAGTCACAGTACACAAGATAGCCCACCCTCTCTGCTTCCGAGAAAAGAACGTACGCGCAAATACAAAACAAGCAGCCATAAGAGCCACAAAACCTACGGCGCCGCAGACTATGTGCATTGTGCCGTGAAAGGTGACGCTCGTGGGAGAGCGGATTGGGTCAACAACAAAAGCCCCACCTCCTACCTGGCCAATTCCGAAAACTCCCAGTAATAAAGGACCCCAAAACCTGCCTCTGTTCGAGCGCAGAGCTCGACGCATTCCAAGTGCTCCGGTGACGATGAGCAGGCCTCCGATCACAGAGTTAGCGATCTGAATCCAGCCCAAAGGGCCAATGCTCAATTGGCTTGGTTCGCTGCGAGTAAAGCGGAACTCTGGACGGACTAGGACCTGCATCGCAAAGATAACAAGAAATAGAGGGCCGGCAGCAACACCACAACGAAGCAGCACTTTTGTGGCAGCCATCTGGCTCCCGATGATCTCTGAATTCTGGTTGGCATTGACGGCCTGTTTGCGCATGGCTGTCTCTCTTTCTCTAAGAAGGTTGCAAGGTTTGGTGGGTCAGCGGGCTCATTGGAGGCGTCCCGATGCGCCCGCTTAGCCATATCTCGATGGCAATCCACGACCAATAACTTACCGATAGCACGACGGTATAGAATATCGACGGACACGCAAGGAAGACAACCATCGTTGGACTATAACACGGTAACTGAGAGGTGGGCTCGCTGTCGTCACCGAAGCGCCGACAGACCGGCCGCCGGACGTCCCTCCGGGCGGCCTCCAGGTGCAGATGGAACCTGACATCGAACACCAGGTCCCTCGATCCCAACGGCCGGGAATTATTCTTGCGGGGTCTCGCGTTTGGGTCGTCTAATTCCGCTGGATCAGAAGCAGCGGTCCATGAGAAGCTGGGTTCATGCAACCAAAACCATCGCGGCGGGATTTCTTAGCGGCCGGGGGAACCCTTGCTGGAGCGGGTGTATGCGGATCGATGCTGGAGGTCGCCAGCGATGCC
>DASZAA010000125.1:0-24040 GCA_035945615.1 Terriglobia bacterium | reverse complement strand
TTCCTCGTCGAAAGGCAGCGGCCATCCGAGATCGCGCAGATGTTGCGCAAGCGCGGAAGCGGACCGGAAGCTGGCGACTCGCGGATAAGGACGCATCATGTGCGAGACTAACACTCGGCCTTTCCGCTTGTAAACCCTTCTGCGAATACGCTAGACTCGCGTTCCTGCCGCGAAGTGATTTGAAGTGCGCCACCCATTGAACAGATTGTTCACTCAATTCGTGGAACCCGCACGGGTCTGTATTATATTAGCGGCCCTTTTTCTGGGGGCGGGGTTTTAACTCCGCCCGAAACGTGCGTTTTTCCCGTTGCGTTTCTTGCCTGCCGAGCGGCTTGTTTTTGAACGAGCCGCTCGGCAGGCAAGACAACTAGAATTGAGGGTGCTCGCTATCGGCACGGTTAAACAGGTTGCTGAAAAACTCCGTAACCATGTCATTCTGAGGAGCCGAAGGCGACGAAGAATCTCGGAAGTTACTGATTTCACATAGAAGCAGATTCTTCGCGGAGTTTATCCTGAGCGAAATGCCGGCATTCTTCGCTTCGCTCAGAATGACAAGCGAAGGGCTCAGAATGACAGCGCAAACGAGTTTTTCAGCAACCTGTAAAACCGTGCTCCCTGGCTGCCAAACCAAACTTTATGGATAAGCCTGGCAACCCATCATGAATAATCCGCAAAGCGAACGCCTCTTTCAGCGCGAGCAATGGCACGCGGTCTCGGCGAGTTTTCTTGGCTGGACTCTCGACGCCTTTGATTTCTTCGCCGTTGTTTTTCTGGTGGACCGGCTGGCGCTTCAATTCAATGTCAGCAAAGCCGACATTATCTGGACGCTGACCGCCACGCTCGCCATGCGCCCCGTGGGCGCGCTGCTCTTCGGACTTTTTGCTGACCGCTACGGCCGCCGCGCGGCGCTCATGGCCAACGTGCTCTGCTTCTCCGTGCTGGAACTGTTGTGCGGATTTTCCACCGGCTACACCATGTTTCTCATCCTGCGCACGCTTTATGGCATCGGGATGGGCGGGGAGTGGGGCGTGGGCGCGTCGCTCGCCATGGAGACTGTTCCCCAGCGGTGGCGCGGGCTGTTCTCGGGCATTCTGCAATCGGGCTATTCGGTAGGCTATCTGCTGGCGGCGGTGGGGGCGCGCTTCATCCTGCCTTCGCTCGGCTGGCGGGCGATGTTCTGGGCCGGAGGCGTGCCCGCGCTGCTGGCCCTTTATGTTCGCGCAAAGGTTCCCGAGCCTGAAGCCTGGAAGCGGCAGAACGTCACCAGCGTGCGCGCAATCCTGGGCGGTGTGACCAAGAATTGGAAAAGCTTTGCCTATCTTGTCTTTTTGATGACGCTCATGATGTTTCTCTCGCACGGCACGCAGGACCTCTACCCGGATTTCCTCAAGTCGGCCCACCATCTCACCTCCAACCTCGTTTCTTCGGTGGCGATTCTCTACAACGTGGGAGCGGTGCTCGGAGCCGTAATCTTCGGCCAACTTTCCGAGCGCCTAGGTCGCCGCCGGGGCATGACTTGCGCGCTCATCCTCTCGCTCGTGGTGATCCCGCTATGGGCTTTCGGGCACACCGCCGCTTGGCTTGCGCTGGGCGCATTTGTGATGCAGATGGGCGTGCAGGGCGCATGGGGCATTATTCCAGCTCACCTCACCGAGCTCGCTCCGTCTTCGGCGCGCAGCCTGCTGCCTGGCTTGGCGTATCAGCTTGGCATTCTCATCGCCGCGCCCACTAACACGCTGGAATATGCCTTGCGCGACCACATTGGCTACGGATGGGCCTTATCAAGCTTCGAGTTGTGCGTGATTGTGCTGGGGATTGTGGCGATTAACCTTGGGAAAGAACGGCGCGGCCAGGATTTTATGCCGCCCTACGTGTAGCGCAGCTCCGGTCTTGAGGGAAAGATGCAGAGCGTGAAATCCCCGGTGCCTTTGAGCTATCTATGAAGGCGATACATGATGGAACATATATTAATAATCATATATATATGTTAATTATTGACATAAACTAAAAAAGGCGTTATACATTTCCCCCATAATACATAAACAAAGATAGCAAAGAAAGCAATGCGGCAGTGGCCGCTTGGCCCGTGGAAAAGGGCTCTGTTGCGCGCCTGACACCGATCGAGAGGGGAGCATGAACAAGCGATCGAGCACTTTCCTTCTGCTTGCACTTTACGGGACCTTGCTGTTTAACTATGGCGCTCCGGCGCCTGCCAATGAGCAAGCAGTAAATTCCCCCCCGGCGGCACAATCAAGCTCGCAGCCGCATGAAAGGACTTTATCCACGTGCTCCGTGGGCGAAAAACTCGATTGCTCAGCAGACTGCCGCGGCTTTTGCCCTTCCCAAGACTTTCAGGATACCCTCTCCGGCTATTTCGGACCCGAAGAAAGTCTGATGCCCGCCAATGGCAGCGACCCGCTCGGCGTACCCGCTGCCATCATAAACCAGCACGAGTTGCAATTTGTCATTGTCACCGTGCCCGACCCCATTCATACCCGTCTCAGTCTCTCCTTCGATGAAAGCGTAACGGCCGTCGAGCAAGCAGCGACGGACGCCGGTTACCTGTTCGCCCGGGCGGCGATTCCGTGGGACAATGCCCAGCACCCTGAGCCGTCAAATTTTGTGACCCGTCTCGAAGAGAAGGGCTATAAGCAGGCCAAAGAGAATATTCCCGGCCTGATGATCTTCCGCAATACGAGGAGAAACGGGATAGAGGAATCGCTCCTGGTGTTTCTGGTGGGAGAATTGCCAACTGCAGGAATTAACAAGCAGCAGTTCCGCTACGCCCTGCGCGCAATCCAATTGATGTCTCCGCCGGCCAGCCAGGACGAGTCGTGGCTTTGCATCGTTGGGCCTACGTTCTCCGGTTCGCTCTACTCTCTCGGCGAGATCCTCAAACACGACGATGTGGCCAAAAGCTTTCTTCCCCGGCTTAAAATAGTCAGCGGCACCGTGACCAGCGCACAGGCCATCAGATGGTTCGGTAACAGTTATAACCACTTCCCGCCGCTGTTTACTCTTGGAAATCCTGATGATGAGGATAAGTTACAACGGCTTAAAGATTATGTTACAGGCATTGGATATGACCCTGCCCAAGTCGTCGAGTTGTCAGAGGACGAAACCGCTCCTGGGGTTTCCCTTAGTAAGGAAGGAAAGTTCGAATATCCAAGAGACATTGCTTCGTTGCGCGCCGCCTACGAACAGGAACTGCGGCGGCAGGAGATCGCGGAGGCGCAGGGGAAGCGACCACCGCGAACTTCGCTGCGATTGAACCTCGCAGATACCGGCAGCGATGACGACAGCATTGCAACCTATTCCCCCGCGCAGACTCCCCTTTCCGAAGAAGAGGACTTAAAAGGGATAGTTTCTAAGCTGAGGGCGAGACATGCTCACTATGTCGTTGTGTACGCCACCAACACGTTGGACTCGCTGTTTCTTGCCCGCTATTTGCGATCCGCTTATCCTCAGGGACGGATCGTGACCGTCGCAGCCAATCGGCTGTTCGATGACGATGCCGGAAGAACGTCGATGCGCGGAATGCTCTCCTTCGCGTCTCCTCACCTGTGGGCCAGCCAGGCTGCTTACGACTTTCGTTCCGGCACTACAAAAACGCCCCGTGAGGGGCAGCCAATTACATTTGACAGTGAACGTGCTGTCCACGTCTACGACGCTATGGTCTACGCGCTGAGGTTTCCCTTTTCTCGAACTGAGCCTTATCGAGGGCTTTGGCTGGCCGTCCTCGGGCGGGACGGATTCTGGCCTCTTGCTCCCCTCAGTTTAGGGCAGAGCGCTTCGTGGCGGTTCAAGATTCACCCTACCATTTCCTGGATGTTTCTCTATTTTGCCGGCATACTCGCCGCGGCGATTTACATTCTACTCAGTTGGTGGGGATCCATCCGCGCCCGCACCAGCGCGATGGTGGCTTTTGCGCCTGTGAAAAACGCCACTCGCAGTTGGCTTCTTTGCATCTTCGCATGGCTCCTACTGCTTGCCATGCTGGCCATCTTTGCCCCGGCGCTGCTTCCCGGGGGCGTATCAGGCGTAGGTGGCGTAGCTTTAAAAGTGGTTGGATGGGGAACCGTTGTTCTGCTTATTACGTCCACACTTTTCGATTTGCGGCGGCGTGAAGTGGACCATGCGGACGCCTCCAGGCTCGCTAGTGTGAAGCAGGCGTGGTTCTGGTTCGTCGCGATTTCGGCCGCTCTGGTTATCTCCTATTTCACTTTCTGCCCTGTCATGCTGCATGACAATCCGCAAGCGGGCAATTTATTTCTTTATCGCTATATCCATCTCTCGTCGGGCGTCTCTCCATTGCTTCCGTGGGTGATGCTGCTTGCTGCGGCGTTGTGGTGGGCTTGGTACGGACTAAAGGGCATGGTGCTTCTCGACGGGCGGCGGCCTCGGCTGCCCGACGAAAAAGACTTCCCGATCAACAGGAACCCCTCTTACATGAGGTTTACGAGCCTATGCGATAGCGCCAACCAAAGACTGCTGGGGGCGGCAAGACCGCTGACGCGAGACATATGGGTCTATTTCCCCGCCTTAGGCGGCACGATCATCGTTTGGCTTGTGCTGGTGGCGACACAACCATCCTCGCATTTTATGATTATCCACGGAGTGGAGGCGTGGTGGCTGGACTTCGCTTATGAAGTGGCGCTGGACCTCGTATTGTTCGGCATCGCCTGCACGTTGACCCAGATGGGGCTGACCTGGGTGGCAAGCCGCAACCTGCTGCGGGGCCTCGACCGCCTTCCGCTGAGGCGCGGGTTCGACGGACTTAAGGAGTTCTCTTGGCATCCCATCTGGCAGCTCAGCGCGGGCGGCGAGAACGATTTGAACACCGTCTTCATGCGCGAAATGGAAAGCCTCACCCACTTGCGCAATACGCCGGAACTTGCAAGCAAAAGCCCAGATTTCGCGGCGGCCATCGAGGGATCCCAAAGATGCCTGGACACCTTGCTGAGAGATTTCGCGCCCCCCACAGCGAAACAAAACGAAGAGGCTGCGCGGGGCATCGGAGTCCGAAAATCCGCTTGGCGCCGATGGTTGCAAGACAGAAAAGAAAAAGCAAACGACGAATCGAACAAGATTTCTACGTTCGAGGATCTACGAAAACAGCTTGCTTTGACTTGCGGCGAAGGGCTGAAGCTGCTTCTGTCAACCTGGGAGAAAGAAGACGGGCTGATTTCTTTTGAACCGCCGGACGCCGCAAAGGATAAGCTGGACAAAAAAACCTATCTTTACGTGAAGGTCACCGAGCAATTCATATGTCTGGTGTTTATGAACTATATTTTCATGGGCCTGCGCCAGGTACGCAACCTAGTCACGATCGTCGCAGGCATGTTTGTTTTTGTGGCGCTCTCGCTAAGCTCATATCCTTTCGAGCCGAAAACCACCCTGCGCTCCTTCATGCTTCTGTTGCTTTTCGCGCTAGCGACCGCGGCGGCCGTCATCTATGCGCAAATGCACCGCGATCCGATTCTCAGCCGGATCACCGGCACTACGCCCGGTAAACTCGGCGGCGATTTCTGGCTCAGGTTAGCCAGCGCTGTGGGCCTGCCGCTGCTCGGGCTTCTGGCCTACCAATTTCCCCAGGTGAGCAATTTGTTATTCTCTTGGCTTGAACCCGCGCTTCAGGCGATCAAATAACCACCCTGCGCAATGGATTTGGGGTGAGCGACGGGATTCGAACCCGCGACGTCCAGATCCACAGTCTGGCGCTCTACCAAGCTGAGCTACGCTCACCGCCGGGAGAAAAAAACTTAGCCAGCATTTTGCTTGACATCGCCGACGACCTTAGAGATGAACGCAGGGAAGAATTTCTGCTTTTGCTCGTTATCAATGATAAACAACGGATGCTTCGCTGCGCTCAGCATGACAGGTTCCGTTTTTCAGCAACATGCTAAGGTTATCTCAAGGTTGTGCGCGGCCAACCTGCTTTGGGCTGCCCGGCCATCTGTTAGTGCCCGCCGCCGTGGCTTGAGCCCGGCTGGTTGGCAGTCTGATTGAGCGAGGCGAGCGCGGCGCGGGCCTCTAAACTTTGCGGGAAGGCTTTGAGGCGCCGCTGATAAGTGTCGCGGAGCATTGGCCGGTTTCCTTCTTCACGGTAAATGGCTGCAAGCTCATCGTAAGGCTGCTCGATGAGGGGATCAAGGCGGAGCGACTCGTTGAGTTCGCTGATGGCTTGCTCATTCTTATGCAACGCGCGCCAGGCGAGCGCGGAGTGAAGGTGGCTTGCCGCGTCGCCCGGTCGCAACTGGACAATCTTCTCGAAAAACGTCTGCGCCTCCTGGGCATGGCCGCCGCCCAGGAGCACCTGGCCTACAGCCGTGAGCACCGCGGGATCATTAGGAAACTGGGGCAGGCATCCGATCAGCAGTCGATAACCTTGAGACACTAAATCTATCGAGCGCACTCGTTCGCCCACCTCGACGTCCGCCAGGCCGAGGTTCCTCCGGCGAAGCGCGGCCGGCGGTTCGCGCCATGCAACTAAGGCTTGATTTTGCGCGCTGCCTTTGATTTCTGACGTGGCAGGCCGAGCGCCTTTCAATTCCTCGGGCGTATAAATAGCGATGCGGTGGTCTGTGAAGATTGTGTGCCCGCCGTTGGTCACCGGCAGCTTGGGCATGTGGCATGAAATGCAGTTTGAATTCAGCGACGGGTGCTGCTTGGGCAATCCCACGCTGTGGCACGAGAGGCAGCGGGCGCGGTAATAGACCATGGGGTTCGAGGGCCGGCGATGCGGATCGTGACAAGTCCCGCACCAAAGCTTGCCCTGGCTCATTCGCGCGCACCGGCTTAGCGCAAGCTGTTGCGACTGGCTGATGACGGTGAGCGCATCCGGGTGAGCCGGGTCGCGGGACGACTCGAAAACATAAACGGCAAACGTCTTCTCCAGGTCTTCGCCGGGCTTAAAGTCGGCGAATCGCTTACCGGGGTTTTTGATAAATGCCTCGCCGCTCAGGTGGCACTGCTCGCAGATGCTGTCTCGCGCCGCGATGGGGAGCTTGGCGGGGTTGATGATGGAACCGGGCACGGGGTTGCGCAAGTGGGCCTCGGAGGGGCCGTGGCATCGTTCGCAAGTGATCCCCTCGGAAATAAACACGGGGCTTGGGTAAGTATTGAGCGTCTCAGGAACCTGCCTGAAGCTGCCGGAGTGGCAGAAGAGGCATTGCGGAGTGATGGGACGGTAGAAATCGGGCGCGGGCGAGCCTTCATAGCCGGGCGCCATTGCCCAGCCGCCGCGTCCAGGATAGTAGCAAATAGGCGACTGGAAGAGGTGCCCGCTGATCTCAATCATATACGAGATCGCATGGCTGCCTGAGCCTATCGCAAAGGCCAGCTGGTAAGTGCTACTTATGCCGTTACGCTCAATGGATTGAAACATTTGCCCGTGCTCGAAGCCTACGGTAAAGCGGGTGTTCGAGATGGGGTGAACGAACGTCCCTGCGACTTGCTGCGCGGGGATAGTGAGCGAGCGAGCCATCGGCGAGGCTTTAAATCCGGCGGTTTCTACGGGGTGGCATCGGGCGCAAACGTGATCGCTATTTGGAGCAGCGAAGGCAATTGACGCGATCAGAACAATCGGGATGAAAGCCAGGCGGGAAAACACATTGCGATTATGGACCAGAAGTAGCGCAGGGTTTCCGGTTTTTTGGAAACCCTGCGGCTTTTGAATGTCTACAGAAAACCCACCGGGTCCCCGAAAAAACGGAACCCGGCGCTACAAAAACATCGGCGATCAGAACTTCAAATCCACGCCGAGTTGGATATTTCTCGGGCTCGACGCTCCGGTGATGAAGCCGAAGTTACCGCTTGTCACCCCTGTGCTGATGCCGCTGAATGACGTGCGGTTAAGGATGTTGAAGAAGTCGGCCCGGAATTGGTAGCCGACTCGTTCAGTTATTTTGCCGTTCTTCAGCAGACTCAGGTCCCAGTTGTCGAAGCCCGGGCCCGTAATCAAGCCTTTCGGCGCGGTTCCCGACAATGTCCCGAGCCCTGCGCCTGTGGGTTGGCTGAAGCAGGTGGTGTTGAAGAATTGGGTGAATGAACGGTTGCCGCTGTAGCCGCAGCCGGACGCCAAATCGGCGTATTCGGTACCACTAATCAAGTTCACGCCGTTGCCGAGCACGTCGCCGCCGGCGGTTATGCTCTGCGGATTGCCGCTTTCCAGCGCCACGTCGCCCGATAATTCCCATCCGCCAAGCACGTGCCCTGCCACCCCGCCGGAATTCTTCAAGAAAGGCAGGTCATACACGTAGGTGAAAATGAGAACGTTCGTGCGGCTGAATCCCGCCGGACCCCAGTTGTAATTGGGGTCATACGTGTCGGTCGCCACGGAGTAGATATCGTCTCCGAGGTCAAGCGTCCGTGAATAGGTGTAGGCCACGCCGGCCGAAAGCCCATTCGCCACATTGCGCTGCAAACTGACTTGCAGCGCATTGTAGCCGGAGCTTCCATTCTGCAACGTGGCTTCCGCGCCGCCGATGCCGAGGTATGGCCTGAGCGCAGCCGCGTTAATGCCGGCGTTCGCGGGGTTGGTCAGCGTGCCAATGGCAGGCTGGTTTAGGTCCGAGTTAAACGGCAGATTTCTCGCTTGGTCAGCCACGTAGCCCACGTTCACCATGGTGTTGTTGTTGAACATGTGCTCCACCGAGAAGCTCCACTGGTAAACTACGGGTGTCTTGTTCAATAGATCCTGGCCCGTCATCGGAATGGGTAGGAGAGCGCCCGGCGTTCCGCCCGGTTGGTCGGCCGGAGCGGTTGCGCTGCCAGGAGTTCTCTGACTTGCAAAAACCTCCGTGGCCAACTGGAACGGCGGCAGGCCGCCCATCAGCGTGACGTCGCTCAGCGTGTTGTGATTGTAAAAGATGCCGCCGCCGGCGCGAACTGACCATTTGCCGGTCCCGGTAGGATCCCAAGCGATGCCGAGGCGCGGCTGGAAGTCCTTGTATTGGCTCTGAATGATCGAGGGGCTCAGCCCTTTCAGAATGCCGTCGTTACGCAACTGCTGGTTCACCGAGGCAAGGTTCTGTTGGGTGAGCTCTTGTCCGAACACAGCGAAATGGCCCACGGCCGATTCAGGCAATGAAGTACACGGCATCGCCACGCCGTTATACGGATTCCCGACTCCGGGCTGAAGCTGGCCATTCGGAAGGATCTGAACTGCCTGGCTCGCCGAGTAGAATTCGGGATTGAACATGGCGAAGTTGCACCACGTGCTGCGATAGGGCTGGAAGTAATCCCAGCGCAGCCCGCCCTGCACGGTTAAGCGCGGCGTCACCTTCCAGCTATCCTGGGCGAAGGTACCAAACTGGAAAGAGTACCACGGGGTGTAGTCGCGCCAGCCAAGTTCGGAATAGTTGTCGAAATTACCCAGCAAAGCATCCGCGTAGGGTGAGCCGGTGGTGTTGGGATTAGATCCGGCAAAGGTGAATTGGCCGTTCAGATTGTTGCCGACGCCGCCGCCCGGGGAGACGCGCACCTGATCGTGGTCGTTTTCGCCGTCATGCTCCCACGTGACGCCCAGCTTCACCGTGTGGTTGCCGGTGATTTTGGTGATCACATCCTGAAGCGAATAGACGTGCCCAGTACTGCCGGAAGGATAGGGCAAGCCGCTCACGCTCTGGTAGCCGCTGATGTTCACAGTTGGAATCTTGCCCGCCACGTCCTTACTTGCGTCGCCAAGGATATAGGGGAAGGTGATACCTAGCGATGAGCGGTCAAGACCGTTGCCGTTAGGACCGCCGCCCGGAACGAGCACATGCACAATGTCCTCGTTCACTCCAAAAGTGAAGTCGTTGAGCAACGTTGGGCTGAGAGTACTGGTGAAATCAATCGAAGCGCCGCGTTGGCGAAGCTCGGTCGTTTGCGTCAGCAACTCACTATCCGCGCCGCTTGCACCAGGATTCGGAGGCGTCTGGTCAAAGTGCCGCAAGGTAACAGACAAATGATTGTTTGAAGATACGTTATAGTCCGCTTTGATGTCGTCTTGGCGCTGCGTAAGACGGGAATTGTAATCGTAGAAGAAGTTGCTAGCTTCGCCGTTCTTGCTGCCCGCCGTGTTGGGGACTTCATAAAGATGCGCCATGGCTGCGCCGTTGACGCTCCACAGGGCTTGCGGGACAGTGTCATTGGGGAAGGGGCTGCCTGCCGTTAATCCATCTACCCCGTTAAGGTAACTCGGCACCTTGGGACAGGTGCTAGCGCTCGCAACGCAGGCATTGGTGAAGTCGCCGTTGCGGTCATCCGCGCTCGGCACCGTGTCCAGGCCGGCATTACCAGTGACTTGACGGAACCATTCTTCCGTCCAGAAGAAATAAAGCTTGTGCTTTTTCGGGATTACTGGACCGCCGATGTCGAAACCGAAATCGTTATCATCCAGCTTCGGGACCGTCTGAGAAAAGAAAGCCCGCGCATTCAAAGCATCGTTGCGGACATATTCGAAGGCGTCGCCGTGGTATTGGTCCGCGCCCGACTTCATCTGCACCACAACCTGGCCGCCCGCGGCACGTGAATATTCGGGCATGTAGCTGTTGGTGACCACATTCACTTCAGAGACGGCGTTCAGGCTGGGTTGTGCTACAGAGGCGCCGTTGGCGCGTGTCCGGGTGGAGGGAGCGCCGTCAATCAGAATGTTATTCGACTCACCTGAGAGGCCGTTTACGCGGGTGCATTGCGAAGCAAACGTGCTGGTGCCCTCAAAGCTGTTAAATGTGAACCCAACAACGCCCGGCTGCAAAGCCAGCATGCTTTCAAAGTTGCGCCCGTTGGCCGGCAACTGTTGCATGTATGTGTCACTAATCACACGCGAAATCTGCGCCGAGCTGGTCTGCACGTGGACGCTTGACGCGCTCACATTCACCGTTTGGGTGATCTGCCCAACCTGCAGCGTGATCGTGAGCTGCACGCTGCTGGCGGGATCGAGGTGTAGGTTGCTCTGTGAATATTTCTCGAAGCCAGACTTGCTAGCCGCCACGTCATAATTCGCAGAAGGCATGTTGGGGATAGTGAAGAACCCCGAGTTGTTACTGGTGCTGGTGAAAGCCTGCTGCGTGCCGATATTCGTAATTGTGATCTGAACACCCGGTATGACAGCCCCTGAGGGATCTGTCACGATGCCGCTAATGGTGCCCAGCACAGAGGTCTGGGCCCATGCTGAAACCATCGCAAGGGATAAAAAAACTACCGCCAAAAACGACCCTAGCATAGCCAACCGGCGAAAACGCTTCGTCATACCTAGCCTCCTCTTCGTACATTATGGTCAAGGTTGACCCCCCGAACCAAAAAACTGCCTTCACTATCATCGCCCGTTAATGATTCCGAAACGGGTCTAGCGTAAAGCCTGAAATCTTGTATCTGGCCAGTCAGTTTAATTAGAATTTTTGAAAATCGCAATACATATTTTCATGACCATCTAATATAAACAGGTTACGGCAGGCGGACATACTACGGGATATCACGTTTACGTTGACTACATAATATGCTCACGGTTACTTGGTATCCTGACGGCCTTGAAAACATGCCGCCGGGACGGCGGCGCTGCGGGAAGAGAAGAGACGTCCCGCTATATTGTAAATTTGTCAATGAGCAGGACTCTTCTGCAAGCGTTCAAAGGTTGCTTCTTCGCGGCTTGCATGGGAGGCATCGCCGAGACTACGGTAGATTTGGGCGAGCAGGAAGCGCACTGAGGGATCTGAGGGGTTGGTTTGCTCGGCCGGCAGTAAAGTTGCCAGCGCCTGCCGCTTTTTGCCGAGCTGCTGCAAAGCTTTGGCAAGGCCGATGCGCGTTGGGATGGCATTCGGGTCGCGAGCGAGAGATTCCTGGAAAGCGGCCACCGCAGGCTGTGGCTGATCGTGCTTGCGATAGACCTCGCCAATCTCATATTCGACCTCGGCGCTGCCTGGATCAACGCGCAATTCGTCAGTCAAGTCCGTGAGCGCCTGGCGCCAGGCATTCGGGTCGGGAGAATGCGTGAGCAGCAACACGGCAATCTTCAAGTGCACGCCTTGCAAACCAGGGTCCACCTGGAGCGCCTGCCGGTAAGCGTGGATCGCTTCATCCCAATTCCCCTGCGCAGACGCGACGTTGCCCATCAACTGATAAGTACGCGGAGCGTGCGGCTCCACGTGCATCAGGCGCAGGTCAATGCTGGAAGAGAGTTTGGCGTAGAATTGCCCCGCCTCATAAAGCACGTCGGGATCGTTTGGATATTTCTCCAGCAGCTTCTGCGTGGCCGCATCTGCGTCGTTGAGCTTATTATCTTGAATCAAGCATCGCTGGAGGCTGAGACCGCTCACGCGGCGCAGCCGCACGTCCGGCGACGCGGCAAACTCCGTCCGCAAGCCTGCCTCGGCTTCCTCGCAGCGGCCCGCAGCGGCCAGGCTGAGTGGCAGAAGCAATTTCGGCGTTTGCAAGGCGGGATTCTCTTTGAGCGCCTGCTCAAAAGCGTCAATGGCCTGGGGAAACTTGTGGTCGGCGTAATACGCAACCCCCAGATCAGCCCTAACCTCGGGCCAATGCGGGTTGGCTTTGAGCGCCGCAGAAAAGTCGCCTTCCGCCTCAGAAAAGCGATTGGCTTGAAGCGCAGCAAGACCCCGCTGAACCGTGGCAGAAGCGGAAGCCTGCGCCTGGGCTCCAAAGGATGGGGCGCTGGGAGAGCCGGCCAGATAGAGGACAAGAAGAATGCCGCAGCCTGTAATTTTGCACATCACGCCCACTCATTTTATCTGCCGCCGCGCCGAAGTTTCAAGCTGCAATCAAACCGGTTGCAATCGGCAGGAGGCGTGCATTACGATAAGCCCGCGTTAATGCGAAGAGGCGCCCAAAACCTTATTGCCACGGTTATCTTAGCCGTGATCGCGGCGTTGCCCGCCTTGGCGGCGCATCCCTGCGCTAGCTGTCATCCCCATGAAACCGAGGGATTTCTGGCCACGCCCATGGCCCATTCTATGGGCCCGCCGGGTCTGGGACCTTCGGGTTCATACTTCCATGCCGATTCGAGCGCCCGATTCACCATCCGTTCGGGCAGCGGGAAAATGACCCAGAGCATTGAGCGCGACGGCATCGCTTCCGAGTACCCTATTGCCTACTCGATTGGTTCGGGCGCGCACGCCATAGGGTATTTGATCGATATCGGCAACCATCTCTTCCAATCTCCCCTCACATACTACGCCCATCATGGCTGGGGCATGTCCCCCGGATACGAAAATCAAAAAGCTCCGGATTTCTACCGTCCGGTGACGCCTGAGTGCCTGTTCTGCCACGCAGACCAGGCGCGTCCTATTGCCGGTTCGCTGAACGCATATCAGAATCCGCCCTTTGAATCGGAAACCATTGCTTGCGAACGCTGCCACGGCCCGGTCGAAGCTCATTTGCGCAATCCCCTACCTGGCTCGATTATTAACCCCGCCAAACTCCCGCCCGAGGCGCGCGATAGCGTCTGTGAACAGTGCCACCTGAGCGGTGAAGCCCGCATACCCAACCCGGGCAAGCAATTGGCGGATTTTCACGCGGGCGAGAAGCTGGAAGACGTCTATACAGTGTATGTCTACCAGTCGTCACTTAATCCCGAGCATCCGAACTCGCTCACGGTCATCAGTCAGGCGCAGCAGCTTGCGCTGAGCCGGTGCGCACGCATGAGCCACGGCAAGCTCTGGTGCGGCACGTGCCACGATCCTCACCGCCAGCCCTCCGATCCGGTGGCCTATTACCGTGCGCGCTGCCTTTCGTGCCACGGCGCTGACTTGCTGAAAACCCATCCCAAGCCCGACTCGGACTGCATAAGCTGCCACATGCCGAAGCTCCCGGTGACGAACGGCGGGCACACGATCTTCACGGATCACCGCATCGCCATCTATACGCCTCATGAAATCGCCGGCGGCTTGCCAGCAGCTTCCAGCATGGGCGGCGGCCGGCCCGCAAGCCCAAGCGATGCGCTTGTGCCCTGGCGCGAGCCTGCGCCCGAGTTCGCGCAGCGCAACCTTGGCCTGGCCTATGCCTTGGAGGGCAACCGCCTGAAGGACCTTGCCATGGTTCGCCAAGCCTATCAGTTGTTGTTCTCGGCATGGCAGAAGTTCCCGAGCGACCCTGCTGTACTCGATGCGCTTGGCCAAATTGCGGGCGGCGTTAAGGACGAAAAAGATGCGATCGCACTTTTCCAGAAGGCCGCAGCCGTCGAGCCGAATTCAGCCTCGGTTTATTTCGATATGGCGCTTGCGGCGGAGGAGGCGGACGACGAACCGGCGGCGATCCAATATTTCAACCGGACGTTGCAAATGGATCCCCTGCTCGTTGATCCCTATCAACACTTAATCAACATCTACCAGACAGAACAGCAGCCCATGCTCGCCCGCGACGTCTACCAACGATTCATAAAAGCGTTTCCCCAAAGCCTCGAGGCCAAACAAGCGGGGCTAGCGTTGCAAAAATAATCCACATACATCCTTCCGTTAATGCAGCACCAGCGCGTTGCTGGCATTTGTGGTGCATGATTTCGCTTTTCAGAAAACCTGCGGGTTGTCGTAGCAAACTGGCAAATGCCGCAGGGTTGCCAAACACGGGAAACCCTGCCTTAGCAAAACTTGCCCGCTTCTCGATCAACCCGCTACAATGCAGTCCTGTGTTCGGCGACCCTGTTACCAGGCGAAATTTTCTCCAGTCAACTCTAAGCGGCCTCTGCTTCGCCGTGCCGGTTTTCGGCGGCAGCCGCCTGGGTCAGCCGGTCCTCGCGCCCGGACCGTTGTTCATCGACGCGGCCCGTCGCGCCGGCCTTGCGGCCTTCCGAGACACCTGCGGCTCGGTTGCCAAAGACTATCTGGTAGAGACGGTCGGAAGCGGCGTGGCGATCTTCGACTACAATAACGACGGCCTGTTGGACGTGCTTCTTGTTAACGGGTCCACCTTCCAGATTCTCGATAATCCCCAGTTGCCCCGTACCTCCAGCCGCCTTTTCCGCAACAATGGCGATGGAACCTTCACTGATGTGACCCGGCAATCCGGCCTTGTGAACGAAGGATGGGGCATGGGCGTGGCGGTGGCGGACTTCGACAACGACGGGCACGCCGATGTATTCATCACCAATTTCGGACAGAACCACCTTTTCCACAACCGGGGAGACGGAACATTCATCGATGTAACCCACGAAGCGGGCCTCGATGGCGGCAATTGGAGCACGGGATGCGCTTGGGGCGACTATGACCGCGACGGGCGGCTTGACCTCTATGTGGCGCGTTACGTCGATTTCAACCGTGCCAATATTCCCCGGCCTGGAGCCAACAGTTATTGTCTTTACCGGGGCGTGCCGGTGGCCTGCGGACCGCTGGGCCTGCCGGGACTGCCCGACCTCCTCTACCACAATGAAGGGGGCGGCAAGTTCCGCGAGGTCAGCCGCGAAGCCGGTGTGATAGACAGCGAAAAGGCTTACGGCTTCAGCGTCATTTGGTGCGATTTTGACAACGATGGCTGGCCGGACGTTTACGTGGCCAACGACTCCATGCCTAACTTTCTCTGGCACAACAAGCGCAACGGAACGTTTGAGGAAATCGGCATGGAATCGGGCTGCGCCGTGAGCGGCGATGGACGGCCTCAATCGTCGATGGGCATTGCCGTCGGCGATTACGATAACGACGGATGGATGGACTTGCTCGTCACCAATTTTTCCGAGGATTATGCGACGCTTTACCACAATACTAGAGGACAATTCGATGATGTGAGCTATCCGGCTGGGCTCGGGGCAACCACTTTTAAGGAGCTTAAGTGGGGCACCGGCTTCATCGATTACGACAACGACGGCTGGCGTGACATCTTCATTGCCAACGGACACATCTACCCTCAGGCAGACAAGGCCGGCAACAGTTTCGATCAGAATAATCAACTGTTCCACAACCTGCGGAATGGCCGGTTTGCGCTGCTCGGCGAGGCCGAAAGCGGTTTCACTCAGGCTCTGAGCAGCCGGGGTGCGGCCTGGGGCGATCTTAGGAATGACGGCGCCATCGAAATCATTGTCAACAATATCGATCAGACGCCGTTTCTCTATGCTCCGCCTGGCAAGCAGGAGTCTAACTGGATTCGTGTGAAGCTGCGGGGAACAAAAAGCAATCGAGATGCGATCGGCGCGCGCGTGCGTCTGACAGCCAATGGGATCACGCAAACAGATGAAGTTCGCAGCGGCGAGAGCTATATTTCAAGTTGTGATCCGCGGCTCCACTTCGGCCTCGGCCCGGCGAAGATCATTGACCGGCTCGATATCCGGTGGCCCAGCGGTCAGACGGAGTCACACCAAAAGCTTGCCGTCAACCGCGAGCTGGAATTTATGGAGAAGTAGCATTCACGCTGCAGCCATGCCTGCCCGGCGGTTACAAGGCGCTCTCTTGATGTCAGTGTTTTTTATGGCGGCGGGCTTGCGCGCGCAGGTTTCAGCCGAGCCGGGCGGCTTGGCTTCCTCTGAAGCTGCCATCCCGCGCGATCGGGTAGTCGTGGCGGTCGCCAAGGCCCGGAGCGAGATTACTCAAAACCCGAAGTCGGCGTCCGCCTATCTGCTCCTCGGCTCAGCCTTGCGCGTTGGAGGCGACCTGGAGGGCGCCAACAAAGCTCTCAGCCAGGCGCTTCAGCTTGACCCAAAATTATCGGGCGCATGGTTCGAGAAGGGCCTGATTGCTTTGCAGAGCGGGACCATCGAAACGACGCAAAGCTTTTTTCAGAAAGCAGTCGACGCCGACCCTGGGAACACGGGTGCGCGGCTTCAGCTCGCGACGATTTTCCTGCGCGAAGGCGATTTCAAAAGTGCCCAGACGCAACTCGACGCCGTGCTGCGCGCTGCCCCCGGCAACGCGGGGGCCTACGACGGCATGGGCTTCCTCGAATTGCAGCGGGGCAATGCGAAGGCCGCCGCCGAAGACTTCCGCAAAGCGGTGGCGCTAAAGTCGCCCTATCCTGAAGCGGAGGAAAACCTTGGCCAGGCGCTGCTACAGGCGGGTGACGCGGCGGGTGCTCGGGACGCTTTTGAGAAGGCGCTAGCAGGGAACCTGGCTGACCGCTCCATGGCCACATACGGCCTTGCTTCCGCCTTAAAGCGGCTGGGCAACTCCGGGCAAGCGAGCGCCGAATTCACCAAGGCGCGCGAACTGATGCAAGACATAGTGGTTAAAGACCGCGCTCAAAACGACAACAACGCTGGGCTCAATCAGTGGCATCAAGGGGATTTGGCGGGGGCAAGGGCTGACTTTGAGCAGGCAATCCACGAGGACGCTCATGATGCTGATGCGTTTAATAATCTTGGCGGTGTGCTGTGGCAGATGAAGGACGCAGCCGGAGCGAAAGAGGCGTTTGCTGCTGCGGTGCGCGAGGACCCGGCGTTTGCCAAGGCGCGCAACAACCTTGCCAGCGTCCTGCTGAGCGAAGGCCGCACAGATGATGCCATTACGCAGCTAGACGCCGCGCTGGCGTCTGGACCTGGTTTTGCCTCCGCTCACTTGAATCTAGGCATTGCCTTAATGAAAAAGGGCGAGACCGCGGAAGCTAGGACCCAGTTAGCCCAGGCGCTTGCGCTTGACCCGGACATGCCGGCAGCGCATCTCGAAATGGGCTTGCTGCTGGCCTCGAAGTCTCAACGCCTCACGGCAGCGGCGCGCGGGGAACTAGAAACCGCGCTTCATCTCGATCCCGATCTGCGCTTCGCGCTGCCCGTGGCGGTGTATGAGGATCTAATTCTGGGGAATTGAGACCGCTCGCCCTGCCGCTTAAATGACCATCACCCGGATTTTCTCGATGACGTTGTAGGCGTAGCCGTCAATCCGGCTCGGATCGGGCGCGGCGGGCTGCTCGCGCCCATTCGGTCCAATGGCTTTGCAGGCAATCTGAACAAGGCCTGTCTGTGTTAGCTCGATTGTGGCTCGCCACAGTTTCCATTCATATTTACCGCCCGGCTCGATCTTAGCCACTTTCCATGTCTTCCCGCCGTCAGGCGAGACTTCAACGGTCATAATGGGCGCGCCGTCCGACCATACTAGGCCCCGCGCGCTCACAAGGCCTCGGCGGAGGACTGCGCCCACCGCCGGATAAATGAATGCAGATTTCATTTGAACCGGGGGTAGCACCTCACGATGGACTGTCCCATTCTTTCCTCGAACGATTGCCTGGTAGTCATCCGGTATAGGTTGGATAGGCGAGCCGGCCAACACAATCCGCTCGAGCCACTTTACGGCGTCCATGCCATACCAGCCGGGGAAAAATGCCCTCCATGCTCCTCCGTGCTCGGGCGCAAGCGGCTGGCGGTTCATGCTCGTCGCGAGCAAGGCGTCGTGCGCCACGCGGGAGGCAGGCACGCTTCGTAGAAAACCATCCGCCCCGTAAAGATGCAAGTATCCGGCGGAGCTCCTGGGATGCGCCATCTCAAGGACGTCTTTGAGCGCCCATCCTTCCCAAACTGCATTCCCCGCCAGCGCATAAGGACCGACGCCGTCTCCTGAGCATTCGAGAACCGCGCCGAGCCGCTTGCGAGGCAAATGCGCTAGGTCGCTTGCGTTTAAAGTGAGGGACTTTTCCACTTCGCCCTCGATCCGCAGCCGCGCTTGCCCAGCAAAGGCGGGAATGGACCCGTGGCAGCGGACGTAAAAATCCGCTGTAGGCGTGTAAATGCTTTCTAGAGACTCAAGATTGTATTCGGCAATGAGCGGGTTTTGCGAAACTACGCTGTGATCGCCAAACAGGAGGGGGGGCGCCGTAAGACCGCCGAAGAGCGCGGAGATGATGAAGTCTCGTCTTCGCATGGACTCCTTGAATCTACACCATGGAGCACGAAACCCCAAATTTCTAGAGCGGACGAATAAGGATTGGGGTGAGCGACGGGATTCGAACCCGCGACGTCCAGATCCACAGTCTGGCGCTCTACCAAGCTGAGCTACGCTCACCGCATGAAAAGCGTGAATAAAACCCCTTAATTGTTTCTAGCATCCATCACCGGGGGTGTCAACGCGCCTGGCAGGCCGCGAAGTGAAAGGAGCAAACGGAAACCAATAGCCGGAGGAGCCAACTTCCCGCACCTGTCTCTTCCAGCGGCTGCGCGTAAAAAAAGGATCGGCTTCTGATTGGAGCCCTCCGCAAAAGCAGATTCTTCGCTGCGCTCAGAATGACAGTGCCCGTGTCGGCGGCGAGGACGCCACCGCCACCGTTGTCACGCAGATGCTTTACGCCGTCATTGGACTTTCCCATGGCTTGAGTTCCGATTTAGGATAGACCCGCTTCTCCATCACGAAGCCCTGCTCCCTATCCCGTCCTGTATCTCATCCAAATTATTATCCAGAGCGACGACAGCCCGCGTTGAAGCCATTCGTTGCCGTTGCGCAAGCAATTGCGCGCTTTACTTAAGAAGAAACTTGGAGGCTGCTCCTGCCCTCCTGTAAACTTCGAATAGGAGCAACGATTGAAAGTTGTGGCGAAGATGAGCGCGGGCGTGACCGGAAATGCCTGCAAGGGTGCGCCCCGCGCAATCTTACAGAGTGCATCCTTGGCGCTATCGCTCCGGCGCCGGCTTCGCTTCTCCATCGTGGCTCTCGGGTGCGTTTTTTTATCGGTCCTTTGCGCCGCGCCCCGCGCGGGCGCGCAAGAGGCGCAGCAACTTTGGGGAAAGATAGTCCACCGCGTTGAACTGCGCACCGATTCGGCTCTGCGTGTTTCAAACTTTACCTCGCAGATCATCCAAAAAACCGGCACGCCGCTCGATGCCGCCCAAGTAGACCAAAGCCTGAAGAACCTCTACGCTACCGGCCGGTTCATCACCCTGAGCGCCGGGGCAATCGAGGATCAGGGCGGCATGATCCTTGTGTTTACCGGCAAAGCTCGCTTCTTCGTGGGAAGGGTCAGCGCGCGTGAGACATCCAAGGCGCTGCCGGTCTCGGCCCTTTTGAGCAGCGCTCGCTTGGCGCTGGGCGCGCCCCTCGCGCTGCCGGACCTGGAGACCGCTACCCAGAACATGCAATCGCTCCTCAAGTCGAGCTCTTATTATCAATCCCGAATTCGCTATGCTGTCGCGCGCAATCCGTCAGACCAGGTGGCCGATATCACTTTCACGGTCGACCCCGGTCCGCCTGCAAAACTTAGTGCCGTGGAATTTTCAGGGAAGACGAATTTCCCTGCCGCGCGCCTTCAATCCGTCGCGGGATGGAAGCGTGGAACGGTCCTCGATCCCGCCAAGGTTCAGCACGGGCTGTACGAGATCCGCAGGTTCTATTCCAAGCGCGGGTATCTCGAAGTCGTGGCCAACGAGGATCGCGCTGTCTATGACGCGAAGACCGGCACAGTCCGATTGCTGGTTAAGATCAATTCCGGCCCGGTTGTCCGGGTCCATGTCGAAGGCGCGAAAATGTCGGCCTCCCAGATTACAAAGACGCTACCTGTCCTTTTCGTGGAGGGACTCACCGACGACCTTTCGCTCGATGCAGGGGCCAAAGACCTTGGTAGTTACTTTGAGCGCAAGGGCTATTTTTCCGCGCAGGCGAAATGGCGGCGCATCGTGCATCCGGGCGAAACCGACATTACCTACGCGGTGGACCTTGGCAAGCGGTCTGCGTTTGAAAGTTTCGATTTCAAGGGCAACCACAGTATTTCGTCAGATGATCTCACTCCGCTCGTTACCATCCAAACGGAGAAATTCCTCACCCATCCGCACGGGATTTTCAACCAACAAATGCTCAACCAGGACGTAGGTACGCTCACGTCTTACTATCATTCCAAGGGCTTTTTACAAGCGCATATCACGCCTCATCAATATATGGCCGAAGGGGAGATGGCGGTGACGTTTATTATTGACGAAGGCCCGATGACGCGCGTCCATGAGCTGGCGTTTCAGGGCGTCGACGCAACCGCCATCCAGCAGTTCCGCCCTAGCTTGCAGGCGCTGCCCGGCCGTCCTTACTCTCCGCAAATCATCAACCATGACCGGGATTCCATCCTCACCTATTTTGGCGATCACGGCTTTAATGAAGCCACCGTGGCGCTGCGCGTCTCGAATCTGGCGAATCATCAGGTGAATGTAAATTACGACATCCACCCTGGCGCCCGTCAGAAGGTTGAGCGCGTGGTGGTGCTTGGCAATCAACACACGCGAACGGGAGTGATCAACCGGCAGATCACGCTGAAGCCGGGCGATCCGCTCAGCCAGGCGCAGGTGTATGAATCGCAGCGCAAGCTGTACGACCTCGGCCTTTTCAGCTCGGTTCAAATCTTGCCTCTGGACCCAGCCGGCATTGAGACAGACAAAACCGTTCTCGTCAACGTTCAGGAAGCGGACCGCTGGACGCTGGGCTACGGGTTTGGCCTTGACGTGCAGCGCCTTGGGGGCAACCAGCCTGCAGGCCAGTTGAGCGCCAGTCCCCGACTTTCGCTCTCGGCCACTCGCATCGACGTAGGCGGCCGCGACCAGACGTTCTCATTCCGGGGCCGCGTCTCCGATCTTGAAACCGGGGCCGAAACCAGTTACCTTTTTTCTCACTTCCTCAATAAACCTTCGCTCAGTCTCCACTTTGACCTGCTTGGCTATCAAACGCGCGACGTGCTGACCTTCACCTCGCGGCTTGAACAGGCGTCTTTGACGCTGGAGAAACAATTAAGCCCTTCCACGTTTCTGCTCGGGCGCTACAATTACCGGCGAGTTTCTCTCTACGACGTTCATCTCGCTCCCGAGGAAGTGCCGCTGGTGAGCCAGCCCGTTCAGGACGCCGGTTTTGAATCCACTTGGATTCACGATACGCGCGACGACCCCGCAGACGCGACGCGCGGTTCTTACTCGCTGCTCGATGGCAGCATCTCGACGACGCACCTGGGTTCGGCGTCGAACTTTGTGCGCTTCCTGGGCCAGAACGCTACCTATCACCGCTTCTCGCAACACTTGATCTTCGCCCGCAACACGCAGTTCGGGGTGGAAACAAGTTATGGCCCCGGTCAGCAGGTATCCGCCCCTGGAACGCTCTTCACCAACCAGATTCCCCTTGCCGAGCGATTCTTCGCGGGCGGCGGCGACTCGTTGCGGTCTTTTTCGCTTGACCAAGCCGGGCCGCGCGATCCGGCCACGGGATATCCAATAGGCGGCAACGCGCTTTTCGTCAACTCGCTTGAGCTGCGGATGCCCTTTCACGGAGGGCGTTACGGCGTGGTCGTTTTCAACGACGCGGGCAATGTGTACTCAAGCCTCAGCGAAATGCGGTTGCTTAAATTTGTTCAAAGCTCGCCCGCCGATTTGAATTACGATGTCGATGCTATGGGCATCGGCTTCCGTTATAAAACTCCCATCGGACCTGTCCGGCTGGACCTTTCTTACGGACTCAACATTCCCCGGTACCAGATTGTGCCGCAGACGGGGCCAGTGGAGGTGCTGCGATTACCCGCGTTCCAATACTTCATCAGCATCGGCCAAAGCTTCTGAAGCCATGCAAAAACAATCCGGGGCTTGGCGGCTCCTCGTCTAAGGCCCGGGAACCCGCCCGGCGCAATACGTCGAAAGTCATGAGCGTGGCGCTGGTCGTCTCGTCGATTTTTGTATGCTTTGCTCCGCGAGCTACAGGTCAAGATGCTATGCCCACGGTGACGCTCAATCGCGTTGTCGCCTCGGTAGGCGGTATCCCGGTAACGCAAAGGGAGGTCGAGCTGGAGTACAAGCTTGAAACTTTCCTCTCGACCGGGAAAGCGGCGTCCGCGCCCCCGTCTTCGACGGCAATGGCGAGCGCGCAGTCGAGGTTGATTAACCAGAAATTGCTCGAACAGGTACTGGCGCAATATCGCTTTGATCCAAGTGCCGTTGACCGCGATGCCGCTGGGAGAATGACTGCGCTGCGGAAGAAGTTCAAAGATGAGGCAGACTTTCAATCTGCCCTTCGCGCGCTCAGCATGACCGAACCACAATTGTTGGCCAAGCTCAAAGAACAGAGCGAAATCCTGCAAATGATCGACGAGCAGTTGCGCCCGTCCGCCACCGTGAGCGCCCAGGACATTGAGAACTACTACCAGAAGACGCTGGTCCCAAGCTACGCCGGAAAAGGCTCGCCACCCGCTCTTAAAGATGTGCGCAGTGAGATTCGTGAGATTCTCACGCAGAAGGACATCAACCAACTTCTTGACCAGTGGCTGGCGGAACTGAAGAAAGACCATCCCGTGGAGCTTCTGGCCCAGTGACCCCGCCTCATCCGCCCAGCTTACGCAGCAGGCGCGGCGTGAGCCACCACTCAAGCAGGCCTGGCACCTTGGCGGATGGTAACTCATCATAGGCGATCAGGCAGCAACCGCCTTTCTTAAACGCCAGGCGGGCGTCATGCTTCGCGCCCAGCAATTCCGAAGCGAGTTCGCTCAGCGAAGGCTCGTGACCCACGAGGAGCACGCGCGACCGCTCCGGGTGCTGCGCGAGAAATGAAAAAATCTTCTGCGCGGAGCCATCGCCTGGAGTCAGCGCCTCGCAAAGGTCTCGGGGCGCGTCGGTTTCCAATTCCTCCACCACAACGTCCGCAGTTTCAATAGCGCGCTTGAGCGGGCTGGTGACCACCCAGTCCCATTCGGCGCCGAGACGCTTGAGGCCCTTGGCGATGCCGCGCAGCTTCAGCTTGCCCTCAAGCGTCAGCGGGCGTTTGGCGTCATCTGAAGAGCCGCCCGGATCGCGGTCAGCCGCAATGCCGTGGCGCATCAGATAAATCTCGAAATCTCCATCGTGCTCATCCGCTATTTTCTTTCCCGAGGGCATGGTGGGTTTCTCCAAAGTAATCAGAACTTTTTGCTATAGGGTGCGTGCCTTTTGTAGCCCCAGCAAAGGGCCGGCGACATGCCCCCGGCGCTACAGCTTGCTACTCCCCGCACATCCCGCGCCGGGGCGCGCCGCAAGCGCACGGCCCAGGCTC
Source organism: Terriglobia bacterium (assembly GCA_035945615.1). Lineage (GTDB taxonomy): Bacteria > Acidobacteriota > Terriglobia > UBA7540 > UBA7540 > RH2-MAG17b. The sequence goes on along the minus strand of DASZAA010000125.1, from coordinate 164 downwards.
AGGCTCAGACGTTGAAGCTCCTGAGACGGCAAAAACGGAAAGCCGTTGCTCGACGTGAGAGCTTGCGCACTGGCTGCAAACAATTTCAGCGTGTTGCGAGCTGATGAGTTTTTCAAATTTCGTTCCGCAATCGCGGCATTCGTATTCAAAGATTGGCATGTCAA